>NZ_CBFIEP010000161.1:0-10443 GCF_965661635.1 Pseudemcibacter sp.
CCTTCTTTAAACTGGACTTCCAGGGCCTCCAATTTTGTTTCAGATGTACGAGGGTCGCCAGCATATTGAGCAATCGTTCATAGGTTTTTTAAAGCATTATAAAGAACGAATAACCCTTTACTATCATCATCTAGATCAGAATTACGAACGAGCGGATCGCGGAAATCTATAAATTCATCTAAATCCTGTATTGACTGATAGTCTTTTGTAAGCAATCGATATAATGCATTTGATGTAGGATTATCTTGTGCGCGCTCTGCTTCAAGTAATTTATCTTGATCCCACGGTGTCTCAGCACGGCTATTACCAGCACTAAGTGATACATTTGATTGTACTGAGGGAAGAGATAAAATAGAACTTTGCGCTTGCCTTGCTGTATAATAGGATCCAAGCAGATCTGCCCCAAAATTAACGATTTGAAATGTGCTTTCGTCTGACATATTTTTTCCTACATAGTCGTTTAATTATTATATGCAAAAAACATGCCATCTCTCGTGCTAATATATGTTCATGAATAATTGTCATAAAACAAGGAGTTATGCAGCTTAAAAATCATCTACAATACAAAAATTCAAAATTTACAGGGCAATAAATGCCTGTTATTGTGCGCTAACTGAAAAACATGCAGCCTATGAAAATCATAGCTCAAAAGTGGGATTCCAATATGGAAGTTTTTGAAAGTGCACCGCCGTCCTATAGTGAACAAGAACTATTGGATATCGCCAAAACTTATTTCAATAAAACGGGAAAAATTAAGCCACTTGTGAGCGAGCGGGATCAAAATGCGCGTCTAATTGATGGTGATGATGAATATGTCATCAAAGTCGCCAATAGTGCAGAAGACGATAATCTGGTTGAATTTCAAAATGCCGTCTTAAATCATGTTGCTGCACTTGATCCTGAATTGGCGATCCCAAAAGTCATTATTGGCAAAGATGGTTGCCAAATTTTTAAGCATAATGATAATAACATCCGCCTGATTACTTTCCTAAAAGGTGATATTTTTGGTGATGCTCCCAAAAGTAGTTTACTTTATGAAAACCTCGGTAAATTCTTGGGGCGCTTTTCCACGGCTATGCAAGGATTTGGTCATCCTCATTCTCATCAACCAGATTTTCTATGGAATCTTGATAATGCTATATTCACTAAGCAATATATCGCAGACATTGAAAAGTCAGATGATAAAGAGCTAGTAGAATATTTTTACGACCGCTATGAAAAACTTGTGGTTCCAAGATTGGAAAGAATGCGTTCTTGTGTCATTCATAGTGATGCAAACACATATAATCTTGTTGTTCAGGGCGATGAAATTAGTGGACTTATTGATTTTGGCGACATGTTGTTTGCAAAACAAGTCAATGAACTTGCCATAGCACTTGGTTATGCGGTTCTTGATGTGGATGATATCTTTGCCGTATCGAAAGCACTTATCAGCGGATATACAGGCGAATTTCCGCTATCCGAAGACGAACTTGAAGTGTTATTTGATTTAGCAGCCATGCGCTTAATCATGAGCGTCTGTATTTCATCAAACCGCGCAAGTGCCGCAAGTGATGAAAAACACAGGGAATATCTTACAATTACCCAAGCCCCCGCATTTAAAGCATTACGTAAATTGCGTAAAATCGGCATGTCTTTTTTAAATGCATTTGCAAGAAAAGCAGGGGGCTATGATGCGCACAGAAACCTCACGCCTTTAAAAACATCGCTTGATGGTATTAAAATTTCTAAAATGTTTGATTTTGATATTTATAGTGAACCGCGTGTATTGTTCGATAATGCAGCAGGTGCCCCTGGCACAGAACATATTTTAAATCCTGAAAAACATTCTAATTGGGTTACAAATCTTCTTGATGAAAATGAAGCCCGTTACGGTCTTGGGAACTACGGTGAAAATCGTACGTCCTTTACCCTTGGTGTTGGTTTTAAAAGTCATGGATCACCCCCTGATCGCACCGTTCATATGGCCGTTGATTTCTGGCTAAGGGCACCTGAAAAAATCTACGCACCGCTTGATGGTGTCGTGCAAGCAATTGCAAGTAATGATGATCCTTTTGATTATGGCACCGTTTTAATCCTTTCCCATCAGGTTGATGAGGGACCAGAATTTTACACATTATACGGCCATCTTGAAAAAGCGAGCGTCAAGAAGCTTAATATTGGGGACACTGTTGCTGCAGGTGATCATATCGCCACACTCGGTGAAATCCACGAAAATGGTGGCTGGACGCCCCATTTGCATTTTCAAATCCTCCTTGACCTTCTTGATTATGAAGATGGAAATTTCCCTGGCATTTGCGAAGTTGCTACCTGGTCTACATGGTCTGATATATGTCCGGACCCGAATTTACTTCTTGGCTTTATTCCAGAAAGTTTTGAGCATAGCGACCTAACGATTAATGACATGCTAGAATCGAGAAAACAAGTACTCGCACCGTCATTGAGCGTCGCTTATAAAAAACACATCCACATGGTTCGGGGCAAAGGGCCATATTTATATGATAATACGGGCCGCGCTTTTCTTGATTGCGTAAATAATATTACACATGTTGGTCACTGTAATCCGCATGTGGTTAATGCCATTCAAACACAAGCTGCCCGCTTAAATACCAATTCACGTTATCTATATGATGGGATTAATAAATTGGCGGCACGCATCATCGATAGTATGCCTGATCCGCTATCTGTCATGTTC
Source organism: Pseudemcibacter sp. (assembly GCF_965661635.1). Lineage (NCBI taxonomy): Bacteria > Pseudomonadati > Pseudomonadota > Alphaproteobacteria > Emcibacterales > Emcibacteraceae > Pseudemcibacter > Pseudemcibacter sp. The sequence continues at coordinate 2,696 of NZ_CBFIEP010000161.1, forward strand.
TTTGTTAATTCCGGATCAGAAGCAAATGAACTCGCGTTAAGGTTAGCGCGTCATTATACGGGTCGCAAAACGACCGTAGCTGTCGATTGGGGGTATCACGGAAATACAAATGCGACCGTCGCCATAAGTGCTTATAAGTTTAACCGCAAAGGCGGCAATGGTTGTCCACCTGAAACAAGGTTGGCCGAATTTCCTTGTCCATATCAAGGACGATTTAATAACTATTCCGATGAAAGTGGTAAAGCGTACGCTGCAAGCGTTGATGAACAAATTGCAGATTTAATAAAAACAACAGGCGAGGGACCAGCCGCTTTTATCGCGGAAAGTATAGCAGGCGTCGGAGGACAAGTTATATATCCAGATGGCTATTTAAAAGCGGCATATGAAAAAATTCGTGCATCTGGCGGACTGTGCATCGCTGATGAAGTTCAAACGGGCCTTGGCCGCACAGGCGAACAAATGTGGGCCTATCAATTGCAAGGTGTTGTTCCCGATATCGTCAGCTTCGGGAAACCATTCGGTAATGGCCATCCGATGGCCGCCGTTGTTACAACCCGTGAAATAGCCGATAAATTTGCCAATGGAATGGAATATTTCAATAGCTTTGGAGGAAATCCAGTATCTTGCGCGATCGGTATGGCCGTACTTGATGAAGTTGAAAATAATGGCTTACGTGGAAAAGCGATCATTACAGGAAATTATATCATGGACGGCATGCGCGATATGATGGACCGTTATGATTTAATCGGTCAAGTGCGTGGCAAAGGCATGTTCTTTGGTGCGGAACTTGTAAAAGATCGCGGCACAAAAGAAGTTGCTCCTGAAGAAGCCAGCCGTATTGTGCAATATTTACGCGAAGACGCCGTGCTCTTTTCCACGGATGGACCTTATGACAATGTCTTAAAAGGAAAACCGCCCATGGTATTTGGGTTACCAGAGGCGGAAATATTCATCGATAAACTCGAAAAAGCCTTTAAACGACTTTATAAAGAAGGTTTTTAGCCCTTAAGAGCATCCGTCGTTGATTTTAATTCATCAAGTGTCGCATCCATTAGGTTGCGTTGATTATCAATGGCGAGCATGCCATTTTCATCAAATGCTTTCGTAACGAAATTAACGGATACTTGTGACGGAACAACATGAACGCCAAGATTTCCAAATAACATACGTAGCGGAACCAAAACGCGCATACCCCCAAGTCCACCTGGTGAAGAAGCAGCAATCGCCAATGTTTTACCTTTATAAGGTTCCCCAAGGTCTTCACCATCCGACCTAGAAATCCAATCGACGACATTTTTAAGCAGAGGAGGGTATGAGCTATTATATTCAGGGCTTACAATAAAAAAACCGTCATGCTCAACAAACAATTTTTTAAGTTTTTTTGCATTTTCCGGCATGCCTTGCGCGTCTTCAAGATCCCCATCATATAATGGCATTGGATAATCTCTTAAATCAACAAATGTTGCATCGATCCCTTTTTCCTCAGCCATTTTTCTACCTTAAAATTATTGATCGTATTAGAAATAATAGATCAAATTGTAAAATCAAGTATTACTGAATTTTATGCTTTAAACAAAAGAAAAGCCGCTTAAAAAAATAAGCGGCTTTTCAGAATTCAGAACTTTTAAACTATTTAGTCAACAAGTTTTAGTTCAGTAGCAGCTTCTTTTCCGCGGCTTTCTTGAACATCAAAAGTAACTTTTTGTCCATCATTTAGTCTGTCGATACCAGCAGCTTCAACAGCTGAAATATGAACAAAAACGTCTTTTCCCCCTTCATCAGGTTCAATAAAACCGTAGCCTTTGTTAGGGTTGAACCATTTAACGGTGCCTGTAGCCATTTTCTTATACTTTCTTCATTATTAATAAAACATTCGTCAACTTGACGAATAGAGATTCTAATTATGCTGGTATTTAAGTATTGGTAACTTTGGAATTCAGGAAGAGACGCTATAGAGCGTACCATAAAGGTTTATTCTTAAATATTCTAAAGCAATCCCCCTCAAACAGGTGCATTAACTAAAATTCAAGCTGTACCGTATAGACGTTTATTTAAAAAAGCAATCCTTTATTTGTTAAGTATATAACATTTTCTAATCTTTTGTGCCGTTTTAGAGGGGTAGGCGACGGGTCGATTTTATTTCTTTCATAAAAAAACTGGTTTGCGTGCTATCAATTGTAGGGTGATCCAGAATGCTCGAGCTCATAATTTCATAATAATCATCCATATCCTTTGCAACGACGGTCAGCATATAATCTTCTCCACCAGAAGTCGCATAACATTCAAGAACATTATCCATTTCTTCAATATGTTTTTCAAATTTTTCGCGCGTTTCTAAACTATGATTATTTAATGATATCACACAGTTAGCGCGCAATTTTAAATCAATTTTTTTGTTGAAACTTCCGGTATTTGTGCACCGATTACTCCTGCGTCTTCCATGTCTTTTACATGGCGCCAAAATGATGATCGGGACATTCCAACAAGCTCCGCTTGCTCTGCTTGTGCAAGAGGTGGATGCCTTTGAATTACTCTTATAATTTTTTTATCAATTTCCGTTAATTGCATCAGGAGTTCCAATTATTAATTTTTTTTAAAACAAATGTGTCATTTTTATTAATATAATACATTAAATAAAGCAAAAATTCCAATATATTGCATCATAATAGGTAAAATGCTAATGAATGGATAAAAAGATGCAAGAATACGATTTCTCACAAATGCCAACAGTATCCGACCATGTTTTTACAGCTAAACTGCAAAAACCTGAATATCTAAAAGATGATTGGATAGAACCAAAACAACGCGAATATACAAGCAAAGAACATAACATTTGGGATCAACTATATAGGCGATAAATGGATATTTTACCGGGGCTAGCCTGCGATCAATTCTTTGACGGTTTGAAAATGCTAGAATTTGATAAAGGTGGTGTTCCCGATTTCCGTAAAACCAATGAAACCTTAAAATTAAAAACCGGTTGGACGATCATTCCTGTTCCCATGCTCATTCCTGACCACGTATTCTTTTATCATTTGGCCAATAAACGTTTCCCAGCGGGGAATTTCATTAGAACAGCAGAATGCTTTGATTATATTGAAGAGCCGGACGTTTTTCATGATGTCTTTGGTCATGTGCCACTACTTACTGATCCATCATTTGCAAATTATATGCAAGCATATGGCAAAGCAGGGTGGAAAGCCCTTCAATATAACCAATTGATAGCTTTAAGCGCTCTATATTGGTATACAGTTGAATTCGGACTTATTAAGACAAAGGAGGGAATGCGCATATATGGTGCAGGCATCTTATCTTCTCCAGAAGAAAGTCCATATTCAATTAATGCCAAGTCACCAAACAGAATTCATTTAAATGTCGATTGCGTCATGCGTACCGATTATAAAATTGATGACTTACAAGCCAGTTATTTTGTAATCGACAGTTTTGAAGAGCTCTATAAAATGACTGTTGATCGTCCATTTGATTATATTTATCAAAATATCGGCGCTTCCTTTCAATATGCACCAGCAGCAATTCTTGAAACTGATCATGTTTATCAGAAGGGTACACAAGAATATTGCCTTAGGGGTGGACATGCTTCAAACGCAACGCCAATATAAAATATACAAAATACATTCAGAGGATAGATTATGTATCAAAAATTAGAAATTAACAGTCTCCTATCTCAGTTAGAGGGCTGGACAGCTTCCAAAGAAAAAGAAGCCATCTTTAAAAAATTTACTTTCGCGAATTTTGAGGCTGCTTTTCTTGCAATGACAGAAATTGCAAAAAAAGCGGAAGAAATGGATCATCACCCTGAATGGTTCAACGTTTATAACCGTTTGGAAATCACCTTAACCACACATGATGCCGGTGGGGTAACAAGTTATGATAAAGAATTGGCAGAATTTATTGATCACGTCTGCTCATAAATAAATAGCTTAAATATTTATAATGTCTTTAATCCTTAATAAAAAAGATTATATTGATAAAAAAGGATGAGGGACAATGAAATATAATCGATTAGGCAATACAGGTATTAAGGTATCCCAACTCTGTTTAGGTACCATGACGTTTGGTGCGGAGGCAGATGAAAAAGAATGTTCAAAAATTTACGCTGCCGCTAAGGATAAAGGCATAAATATTTTTGACTGTGCCAATCTATATGCTGGTGGAAACTCCGAAAAAATTCTTGGCAAGCTCATTAAAAGCCACCGTGAAGAGGTCGTTTTGACAACCAAAGCTTATTTTCCAGTTGATAGTTTTGCTGGTGGTGGCGCAATTTCATGGGGAAGGGGTCTAAACCGTACCCATCTCATACGCGCACTTGATGATAGTTTGAAAAGACTAAATACCGACTATATCGATATATATTACATGCACCGTTTTGATGATGATTGCTCATTAGAAGAAAGCTTATCTACATTAAATGATTTCGTTCATCAGGGAAAAATAAATTATATTGGATTAAGTAATTTTGCCGCTTGGCAATATATGAAAGCAGTTGGCATCACGAAAATGCATAATTATGCGCCAATTGCATGCATACAACCTATGTATAATTTGCTTAAACGACAATGCGAAAGCGAAATACTGCCAATGGCCATAAGCGAAAATGTAGGTGTATTTTCTTATAGTCCATTAGCAGGCGGCGTCCTCACTGGTAAGTATGTCACTAAAAATAAAGATAAAGTTGATGGTCGTTTAAACGAAATGGAAATGTATAAAGTCAGATATGGCGCCAAACATATTGATAATATCGCAGAAAACTTTGTCAATTTTGCCAATAAAAACGGTTTTGACCCAATAAGCTTGGCCATTGCATGGACACTTCATCATCCTGCTATTTCCGCACCAATTATTGGCGGGCGTTCTGCGGAACAACTTAAGGCATCATTGAATGCTGTTGACATTGAAATAAGCATTGAATTAAGAGAAAAAATTTCAAATCTATCCAATGCCCCAGAAACGGCTACCGACAGATCAGAAGAAACCACTTCATAAATATAGAAAAAATATTAATATTGTTAACTGACCATATTGAATTAGCGTATCATTCATATTATAAAAGTCGCTTATGAAAAAACAGGATAAACAGTAAATGAGCATTATAAAAGAAGCCACCAACGAAGAAGCCAATAGAAGGCATATGATTGATGGGCTACTTTTACCCAATGATGTTACTGATGAAAGAGTAATAGAAGCCATTGAAAAGGTAAATCGTGAGAGCTTTGTCCCTGAGGAACGTAAAGGGGTTGCTTATATTGATAAAAGCATAAAAGTTGCTGATGGTCGTTACATGATGGACCCATTATCCTTTGCAAAACTCTTAAGCGAAGCAGACATTAAAGCTGATGAACTTGCACTTGATGTTGCAACCAACACTGGTTATACAGCCGCCGTTCTCAGCAAACTTGTTGATGCGGTCGTCGCTATTGAAGAAAATAAAACACTTTCAGAAACAGCAACAAAAAATTTAGCCGATGAAGATTGTGATAATGTTGCTGTGATAAATTCGACCCACACGTATGGGTTAGCAAAGCAGGGTCCATATGATCTCATTTTTATTAATGGTATGATTGATGAAGTGCCCAAAGCTTTGCTTGAACAACTTAATGATGGCGGCCGCATTTTATGTATCATTAATAAGGACGGTTTTGGCCGTGCGTCTCTGGTTACATATAATGATAAAATTCTTGGCGTTAGAGTTTTATTTGATGCAATGGCACCTAAGCTTAAAGGTTTTGAAAAAGAGGAAAAATTCGTCTTTTAACGCAAATTTAATACGGTTTATCGCATACTAACAACTTGATGTTGACAGTGGTAACATAACAAGGCAAGTTCTGCCCCATTACGAATTTGACGGTTCTAATGATTCTTTAGGGCGCAATAAAGACAAAAAGGTACAACCAATGACCAAAAAAGTTAAACTAATTAAACCCGTTCTTGGCACAGCAACAGCTATAATAGCCTTGATGGGTAGCACGCTTTTCGCGAATGCTGATGATTTAAAGGCGGCATTAGAAACCGCGTATATTAGCAACCCAGACCTCGAAGCTGCAAGAGCTAGTCAGCGTGCCGTTGATGAAACAGTTAACCAAGCAAAAGGTGGCTGGCGCCCGACTATAGTGGGGATAGGATCTATTGCAAAACAGAAAAATAATAGTACCGGAGTTTTTGCTCAAAACTCGACAACGAATCCAAAATCACTTGGGATATCACTAGAACAGAATGTATTTAGAAGTTTTCAAACGGTAAATCAAACGGGTGAAGCACGTAAAAATGCAGAGGCCGGACGCGCAGATCTGTTAAACACAGAACAAAATGTGTTTATTAATGTAGTTTCCGCCTATTCGAATGTAATTCGTGATGAAGCATTCCTTGAATTTACAACAAATAACGTCATCGCACTTCAACGTCAATTGCAAGCAAGCGAAGATCGTTTCGAAGTTGGTGAAATTACACGTACGGATGTTGCGCAATCTCGTGCGCGTCTATCACGCGCACAATCCGAAAAAATTGCGGCTGAAGCAACCTTAACCGCAAGTCGTGCGGCTTACCGTCGCGTGGTCGGTAATGAGCCAGGCACCCTGGAGCGTGATATTGTAATTCCACCTTTACCTGCTTCAGAAAAAGAGGCACTGGATATTGCATCACGCACACATCCACTTGTCGTTGCTGCTAGTGCTTCAGAAAAAGCAGCTGATTACGCAGTGAAGAGACAATATGGTGGTCTTGGCCCAACCGTAACGGTTGGCGCAAGCTACACAAAAAACTATGATCGTTTTTTACCTGGTGATGAAGCATCTGCAACAGCAATACGGGCAGATCTTCGTCTACCCATTTATCAAGCTGGCGTTCAAGCATCCGTTGTTCGTCAAGCAAAACAGCGTCGCAGTCAATTTCGTATACAAGAAATTGCCGCTGAACGCCAAGTTCACGAGTTAGTTAGAAATGCTTGGGAAAGTTACCGTGAAGCGAGTGCGCGTATCATTTCAACTTTGGATCAATTAGAAGCAAACGAAATAGCCCTTGAAGGCGTTCGTCAAGAAGCTGATGTTGGATCACGTACTATTCTTGATGTGCTTGATGCCGAACAAGAATTATTGGACGCACGTGTGAATAACGCCACTGCCGTTCGTGATAGAATGGTTGCTGCATATAATCTTCTTTCATCAATGGGGAAGTTGAATGCAAAAGACCTAGCATTAAACGTAGATATTTATGATGCAGAAGAAAAAAGTAAAAGCGTAGAAAATAAAATCTACGGTTTTGGTACTGAAGAATAAAGCTCAAGAATTCGGTTTAATTAACCAAATCTTAAAATTTTGTTAAATATTACTGTTAAAAAACATTGATAATCTTCTGAAATTAAATAAAAATATTATGGTTAACAAATATGTAAAAACAGATATAAATATATTGCCTAAAAATATTTGAACAAATTATAGACATTTAAGTGCGGGAACCTAAAAATGAGCGAACCGGAAAAAGAAGAAGAACCAAGTATGGAAGAAATTCTTGCGTCTATTCGCCGGATCATATCCGAGGATGACGAAGAACCGGCCAAAGAGCCCGCTGCTGAAACGGAGCCCGCTCCAGAACCCGAGCCAGAAAAAGACGCTGAACCAGCAGAAGAAGAGGATGTTTTGGAATTGACCGAAGATGACCTTGAAGAAGATGCCTCTCAAGACGACATCGATAGTATGTTCGATAATATTGAAGAATCAGATCAAGAAGAAGATGAA
>NZ_CBFIEP010000162.1:0-18059 GCF_965661635.1 Pseudemcibacter sp.
GGCGAATATCTTTAACCATCTTGGTGGCTTTTGAATTAGTAGGTTTAGTTCTCATCTTCATTCCTTCACAAAATTACGATGAGATCAAAACCTCTCTTATGCAAATACTTTAAATGGTCTCATAAGCTTTGACGGGGTACATATTGGTTCCCGCATAATGGCCCTTACTAGTTTTAAACTAAACTATCGTACTAATTCATCAAATGTATTATTTAAAATAGGATATTCTTGCCAATCTTTATAATCGAAATGCCACCATTCGTTCTCTAATACTGTAAAGCCGACATCTTCCATAACATGACGCAGTAATGCGCGGTGCCATCTCTCTAGAGCAGTACCTCCCATATATTCGGGATAAGAACGATCTGTCATTTCATCATATGTTCCGACCATTTTGATTACTTCACCAGTTTTTAATTCGTAAAGAGTGAGATCAATGGCGCTTCCTCTGTTGTGAATGGATCCATTATCAGGATTGGCAACAAAATTACGCTCATCCCCCTCTGTGGCATCCCAGAAAATTTTAGTCACATACCATGGACGATAAGCATCATGAACGACAATGCCATATCCCATTGCATTAAATCTTTTATTTGCTTCATTTAACGCCATAACGGCAGGACGATGAAGAAAACTTTTTGCTTCTGAATATGTTGGTGCATTTAAGAAATTATTTGTCGTAGAGTAACGAACATCTAATTTTACATTTTCAAGGACAGTCGTGACGTCGACTAGATCAGGTTCTCTAAAATCGCCTTTTTCTTTAGGCGGCGATGCAGCAAGCGCATCTTCGATATATTCGTCAATCGTTTTATCAAGTTCCACCTTAAAGGTATTACCATTGCTTGGTTCAATATTATTACGATTATAGGTTACATTATTGATCACAATTGATTTTGACTTGCCGTCACTATCGAATTGAAAAATGAATGTCGCAAATTCCCCGCGAAAGCTATAGGTATATTTACCAGGTGCTATAAAGCTTAGAGGCCAGTCCTTCATGGTATCAGGTGAAGAACCATCAAATGTAGGGTTAATAATCGCGTGGAGCCTTCCGCCATCTTCACGGATGATGATTTTTTCTTCACCCAAATGATATTCGCCAAGCATAGGTATTAAGTTTTGCTGAGCGGCAGGCGGTTTTTCTCCGAATTCATATTGTTGCGCTTGTAAGTTCCCGCTCATACAAGCAATTAAAACGACAAAAACGAATTTCTGAAGCATTTGCAATGTTACTCTCCCCTACTAAGTTTAGCCTTCTTCTGGACGCTCTCCGCGGTTTTCTTTTATCCATTCTGCGGCTTTTGCTTGAATGCTATTGATATCATCGCGTTCCATATAATTTGTGACACGCCACATAAATTTACGTGCTTTTTTAAAACCGCCGTCTTCGGCTAATATGAACCAAAAATAAGAACCCGTTACATCAAAGTCAGTGCCACGTGCATTTAATTTCATTGTACCGATATTACCCTGTGAAATTGGGTGTCCTTGAAGTGCGGCTTTCATAAACCATTTATAAGCCGTAACGTCATCTCTAGGGAGAGTGCGACCTGTTGCATACATAACGGCTAAGTAATATTGGGCTAACATGTGGCCATCTTCGGCCGCTTCCGTAAAGCCTTCAAAAGCCTCTTCAAAACGGCGATCATCATAAGCTTCTTTCGCTTCTTCATAACCCGCTAATGCATTTGAAATCGGCAATAATATAAGCAAAATGAGGAAAGTTAGGACTGATTTGACAGTGTTTAAATTTAACATTTTATATAACCTTAAAAATATTCATATAGCAATTGTAAAGCCATCGGTGCTTCCGGATGACCATTATCAGCAGCAAGTTGATACCACTCAGCCGCTTTTAGGTCACTTTGATCGACGCCATGACCATGTTCATACATCACCCCTAAATTAAATTGTGCGTTCATATCCCCTTCATCAGCGGCTTTGGTAAATTCAACCAATGCAACGCCATAATTTCCTGCTTGATATGCTTCTTCCCCTTTACTATTATCGGCGAATACCGAAGAAGTAAGAGTTGAGAGAAACATCATGCAAATGATTAAAAAGCGAATAAACAATTTAACACCTATCCTAATGTTTTAAAACGTCGATTAGGTTATCGACTAATTGGTAATTTGACAATAATAATCGGACAGAGTTTACGAAAAAGCCTTTATAAAAAGAGATATCTCTTAAAAAGTACCTTGCAAAGAAAACCTTATTTCCTGAGCGGTACGTGTGCGGCGATCATCAATTCTGGTTACATCGTTAAAACGAATGTGATCAGAATAGTTAATAAGAATAGATTCTTGTCTTTTTCCGGTTAATTGTGAGCCCTCAATACGTGCTCTAATCCCATCAAATATAATCATTTCTGCGAAAGCACCAAGTTCAATTGCAGGACTATTAGGCCAATAATATCTAATGAAGAACCTCTCAAAATCACTTCTATATCGGGCATTTACACCGTAAGAAACACGCCATTCATTTAAATCTTGGCGGTAACCTACTCTTAAGTCATGATCTGACCTACGGTCCCAGCGGCGTTCTTCACCAGTAAATTGGTCGGTTGTTCTTCTACGAGCATAAAGATAATTAACATTTATTACGCCGCCCGTAACACCAAGATTATCAAGTCTAATATTACTTATTAACCTTGCGCCATAAGCAGTGGCTTTACGAATGTTACCGCTTCGGGCAGTGAATGATGTCGCATCTCTTAAACCATCACTTGGCGGCAAAGCGAAATATTGGTCAGCTGTTACCACATTTCCTAGCTCATCCTGATATTCACTAAAATCAACATTACCGATAAAGTCTTTGAAATCCGCATAAAATACTTCAACTTGTACAGTTCCTAAATTTTTGGCAAAGCGGTGTTCTAGTGTTGCAGAATAACGCCATCTTTCTTGAGGCTTAATTGCCGTGTTTCCTTCGATTAATACTTGGGCCGCATTATCCCAACGGGTAATAAAGTTGCCAAAATCAAGTTGACTCACTTCTTTTTCAGCAAGTAACCGAAGCTGATCAGTTTCGGTAATATCATAGCGGGCATTAAATCGTGGTTTTAGAAAGGTAAAACTTGTTTGACGACGACTAACACCACCTGTCGGAATGATCGTATCCGCAGTAATTGTCGAAAACTCTGTAATTAGTGAGCTTTGTAAGGAGATCGCATTACTAAAGTTATAGTTATGGATACCAAAAACTTCATAACGTTTTTCGCCAATTTCAACTTCATCTTGCGCATCAATTGAGCTTATGGTGTTTTCATCGCTAAAGGTTAACTGATCGAATTTTTGGTCGAATGTGTTAAATGCACCCTCGCCACCTAATTCCAAAGTTTGATTACCAAAAATAGGACGTGTTAATGAGGCGCGTAAAATTCTTTCGGAACGATTTGTGATTTCCGTTAAACTTTGGCTATTGAAAGTCGCGTCAGGCGCACTAAAACGTTCATCGAATTCATCTTGTTGATCGCGATTAGCAACGAATAAGGTTTTTAATTGCCCTAAAGATCCTAATTGTCGTTCATAATCTCCACCAATTTCCCAGCGGCTACCTGTTGATTCGCGCGGTGTACGGCGGTAAAATGCCCCGTCACCTTCTTCAATACGAAGTTCCTGACCATCATTGCTACGTGGTTCATAAAGTCCGTTTAAGCGTAATGTCCCGTGTTCTTCAAAAGCATATGTAAGATTGGTCGTAAAGGCCGTGCTTGGGCGAATGAAATCACCTTCAACAAATAATGATTCTGTACGTTCACCATCAGCATTGGTATATATTTCATCACGGTCAAAATGAAATTCAAAATGTTTTCTTTCGACACCAAACAAATATTCAAATTTACTAGAAGATCCGCTATGTGAAAATGTGAATGTTGGATTAACATCAAATCCTTCATAATAAACACCACCAACATTCCAGAAAGTTGTCGAAGTCGATATGCCGGCTTCTAATTGGATATTGATAACCAAACCTTCACTTTGTACATCAAGTCCTTCGACGGCTCCGCGGATAAGTTGAATTTCTTTTACGGTACCCGCTGAAACTCGTGCCATGGTATCACTAATGTTATTAGCCTTACCGGACAGTCTTTTACCGTTAATCAAAATTTGATCACCGCCGGCACCAAAACCACGCCTGCCGCCCCCTTGGCCGCGATTGTTACCGCCAGTACTCTGTGCAAGTATTTGTTGAGCTTCAGGAATACGTTGAAGCATATCAAGAAGGGTAACAGGGGCAAATTCTGCAAAATAGTCGAAACTATATCTTGTGATTGATGAATATTCAGCTACAGGATCGTCTGCTTGGCCGGCCGCATAGGCAGGGCTATTAAAAGTAGATCCGAGTAAAAGAAGAGATATAATTTTTTTGTGCATGGTACTTATAAATAAAAAAGTTAAAATGTATTCGTATTCTATAGAGCATAAATCTTAAATAAGGGTTATGATTTAGAGAACTGATGTTGATAAATAATATTTTATCTTTTGCTTACGAAATTACAATCCTTGCAGATTACAATGATTAAAAGAAATGTTACAAATCATGTTGAGACATAGAAGAATTAACCATAATAATCAAGGGTTATGTTATAACAATTTCATATAATGTAATGTTTTATGTTCAATTTATTGTGAAGTAATAATTATTAGCTAATTATTTGTAATTAAAAGCTTCCTTGCAATGAAACTTGGAGGGCACGGGGTTTATTATTTTCGCGTTCTTCGCGGGCATTAATTTCATTAAAGCGAATATGATCTGTATATCTTATCGTTGTTTGATGCCCTTGCGAACCAGTTATTTCAATAAGGTCTAAACGCATTTTTATTGTCTGTGATAAGTTATATTCTGCAAATGCACTTATACGTGCTGATGGACTTTGAGGTTGGAAGTATCGCATGTCATAATTTGCCCAATCGCTTCTAATGTTAAAAATAAAACCATAAGCCAGTCCGATACTTGTAATATCGTGTCGATAATTGATATTATAAACATGATCAGAGTGACGGGCAAAATTACGCATCAATTGTGTAAATTGATCAAGAGAGCGACGTTTTTCAAATCGGTATCCTAGTGATAATACTGCATCTGGTACGCCAATAAATCCGAGACGTAAATTGCTTTTTAGATCGACACCATAAATGTAAGCGCTATCGATGTTGCCTTGTGTCGGAACAAAATCAGTTTCATCGCGCAGTGCTGCTGAAGGTGGTAAATTAAAAAATTCATCTACCGTGATAATATTTCCACCAATGTCATCACGATATTCCGTAAAATCAATTCGCGTTTGATGGTCAATGCGGTGATGGTAATAAGCCTGCCCTTCAAACGTGCCCGCGTCATTGGCAAGTCGGTGTTCATAACCAAGTACAAATTCCCAAGTTTGTGTTGGAAGCAGTTCCGTGTTCCCTACTCTAACTTCATCATTTTGGGCATCATATGATGTTACAAAGCTATCAAATCTTAACTGACTTACTTTCTTCTCTACGGTCAATCTCATTTGATCACGTTCAGTATAATCATATCTGAAATTTACTCTTGGCTTTAAATAAGTGAGGCTCGTATCTCGTCTATCGACCGTGTTATCTGCAAAGATGTTATCAGCAATAATATTAGAAAATTCTGTCGTTAGTGAGCTTTGCATCACAAATTTTGGCGTGATGTTATAACTGTGAATGGCAAAAACCTCGTAACGGTTTTCTTGAATTTCTACGTTATCTGCTGACTTTAACTGCAGCGGATCTGGCGCTTCATCACGGTCAAAGCTATTAAAAACCTTATCAAATGTGTTAATGGCTACTTCACCACCAATCTCAATGGTTTGTCCCGCAGCAATAGTTGGCGTAATAGAAGTCCTGAAGATTTTCTCACTTCTGACAGCGTCGGTAAATTCTTCACGGTAGGTGTATTGGGGGTCAGTTAAATCACGTTGTCTGAATACTTCAGTATCTTCAGTACCACGATTAACGACGAAAAGCGTTTTTGAACGTCCTAAAAAGCCAAGGTTTCTTAAATAATCACCTCCCACTTCCCAGCGTCCATTATCCGTATCGCGGTCCCAGATTAAACTATCTGGATCATCACCGAGTTCAACGCGTTCTTCGTGGAAGAAAAATTGATTAGGCTCAAAGAGGCCATTTAGACGAAGTTCGGCACCATCCTCAAAATTATAACCAAGGTTTGTTGTGAAATTCCAAGCACGGAACCCAAACTCATGTTCAATATTTTGAGTTCCTGTCTGATTATCAAGTTCATCAAAGAATATTTCTTCCATTGGACGATAACCATTGTCATTTTTACGCTCAACGCTAAAGGTGTAATTTAAATTTCCCTTTGCACCGTTGTGAGATACTAAAAATTGAGGAAGAAATTTATGGCCAAATGTATATTCCCCTATCACTCGGACAAAAGTTGTTGATTGTGATGCTCCTTCTGCGAGGATAATATTAATAACCAAACCATCACTTTGTACATCTAGCCCGCTAGAGGCACCGCGGATCAAATCAATTTTAACAACTTGCGTTGATGGAATGCGTGAAAGAGTATCATTAATATTATTTGATTTTCCAGCAAGTCTTTTTCCGTCAATTAAAATTTGATCACCGGAATTTCCGAAACCACGTTGTCCGCGTCCTTGCCCTCTTCGTCCGCTGTTTAAGACATCAGATATACCAGGAATGCGTTGCAGCATATCCAGAAGGGATACGGGATCATATTGAATAAAAAAATCGGCTTCGTATGTGACGATTGATGCTTCGCTTAGGGCGTCTTCCTCGCCATCGGCAGCATTTGATAATGTCGGCGTTAGCACTGTGGAGGAAAGTAGGCCTACAAATACTGCTGATACTATATACTTACTCATTATAAATTAGTCCCACTGATTTCTTTATTGTTCCCTATAATGCTTTCACATGAATCTATATTATTCATTTAGTGAAGATTATAAATTTTGTATAATTGAAATGAGTGAAATAATCAAACGTTATATTATAATGCAATCTAAAAAGTGCCCTGAATAGAAATTCTTAGCTCAATGGGCCGTGTATTCTTTCTTAATTGACGTTCCCGTAAATCATTAAATCTGATGTGATCATTATAAATGGAGTAATTTGATGCACCTCTATCACCGTTTAACCCCTCACCTTCAAAGCGGATTTTATAATCCCTGAATAGTGTTTTCTCAGCAAAGATCTTAATGTTTGCTGCTGGTTGGTTTGGCCAAAAGAAGTCTATGAAATAACGTTGAAAATCACTACGAGCAGTAAACTCAAGACCATATGCAAGTTGATATTGAGTTACGTCATGGCGAAAGTTTACATCAACCTGATGGTTAGAGTGACGGTCAAAGTTTCTTTCTTGCAGTGTGAATTGATCAATTGCACGACGTCGTTCGAAGGTATAATTCACACTTAATGTGGCACTGGGTACGCCAATGAATCCTAGGCGAAGGTTGGTTCTTATTTTTGCACCGTAGGCTTTTGCCGTTGGAATATTCCCTTGTTTGGCGGAATAACTTTCGCCATTGTCATCAACAAAATCGCGTAAAGCTTGATCAGGGTTTAATGCAAAAAAGGCATCTGATCCATCAATAGGGTTTAGATTGAAATCATAATATTGCGTAAAATCGACAGTCGAAATATGATCCGTATATTTCCTGTAGAAAGCCTCTATTTCAAAGGATCCGGTATCATTGGGAAGGCGATGTTCAAATGTTGCAGAAAAATCCCAAGTTTGTTCAGGACGGATTTGAGTGTTACCAAAGCGAAAAATTTGTGCTTGCTGATCAAATCTTGTGACAAAATTATTAAAATCAAGCTGGCTGACTTTCTTTTCTACGAGTAATCTTAATTGATCTTGGTTGGTAATATCATAGCGGAAATTGACGCGCGGTTTTAAATAAGTGAAACTCGTATTACGAGTGTCAATGATTGTAGTATCTTGATAAGTATCAGCTACGATCTTTGAGAACTCAGTAATTAATGAGCTTTGAAGTTGCATATTTGAAGAAATATTATAGCTGTGATTTGCAAAGACTTCGAAACGGTTTTCTTTAATTCTAACGTCATCTGTATTATCAATGATAAGTTCACTATCAGCATCATCGCGGTCAAAATTATCATAGGACTTATCATAAGTGTTGAAGGCCCCTTCACCACCAATTTCGAGTGTTTGGTCGCCAAAAATAGATTTGGATAAAGATCCACGTAATATTTTTTCGCTACGGTCCTCATCAGTTATGTCGCGGGTATATTCAAACCTTTCATCGCCTGATCCTCGAAAGCGATTTACGGTTACATCCGTTTTGATTTCATTCACCACAAACAATGTTTTTAAGTTTCCCAAAAACCCCATATTACGTTCATAATCACCGCCAATTTCCCAACGATTAACATCGCGGTCTGAGTCCCAAAAAATGGGTCTGAGTGCATCAGATGACTTATCACGCGTTTCTTCACCATTAACACCGTTTGGTTCATATAACCCATTAAGGCGTAAACGCGAACCATCATCGAATTGGTATCCAAGATTGGTGTTAAAATTATTGCCGAAACGGTCAAAATCACCATTAACTGTCCGCACTGCAAATTCGTTATCATCCGCATCAAAGAAAGTTTCAACGGCATCGAAAAAGAAATCATTATTCTGATGTTCGTAACTAAGAATATACTCAAAGTTACCTTTTGCGCCACTATGGGAAATTAGAAATTCTGGTGTAAAATAATGACCGCCGGAATATTCACCGTTAATTTGAACAAATGTTGTTGATGTTGATTGTCCTTCGCGCATAATTACATTAACAACGAGGCCTTGACTTTGGACATCAAGTCCTGCTGCTGCGCCTCGTATAAGTTCAATTCGTTCCACTTGTTCTGCTGAAATACGTCCTAAGGTATCATCAATATTATTGCTTTTACCTGCGAGCCTTTTGCCATCAATTAAAATTTGGTCACCGCCTGCGCCAAAGCCGCGTTCGCCCCTGTTACTTGCACCTGGCCCACCGCGACGTTGTTGGCGGTTTTTATTCAGTATATCGGGAACGCCGGGAACCGCTTGTAGCATATCAAGAAGTGTAACAGTGGTTAGGTTTTCAAAATAATCACGGCCGTAAGCGACCACAGTTGATCCGCTACTGCTATCTTCCTGCGCCTTACTATAATCCGTCATAATAATTGAACAGGAAATAAGAAGCGCTGACATAAATTTTTTATTGTTCATGGCTTTTAATATTAAAAATGTAAATTAAATATGGAATGGGTATAGAACGTTAAGTCATAACAATCAATTGTTATATTATAATGTATTGATTTTAGAATGTGCCTGAAATAGATACTTCAAGTTCACGAGGGACACTGGTGTCTCTTTCGATGCGGTTTCGAAGATCGTTTAATCCAATATGATCATTATACAAGAATTGTGTGGATACACCGCGTCTTCCTGTCAGTTGTTTAGCATCTATACGTAATTTAACCGTTGGCAAAATATTATATTCAACGAATAGTCCAACGAATGCCTGCGGGCTAAAGGGCCAATAAAAGTTTATGTCATTGGTTGCCGCATCTGATGTAAACCTAGCACGGGCACCATAAGCAAGGCCAATGTCTGTAATGTCATGGCGATAATCAACACTTACGCGATGAATTGAATTACGAACAAATCTTCTGTCTAAAAAGGTGAATTGGTCGATAATGTTACTTTTTTCGAATGTGTAATTTGCACTGAGTACTGCATTGGGTACACCAATAAAACCAAAACGAACACTTGCTTTTACATTTGCACCAAAGCTGCTGCCTTTATCGATATTACCAGATTTTGAAACGAACCCTTCTCCGTTATCATCAACAAATTCACGTAAGGCGGCATCTGGTGAAATCGCAGCAAACTCATTAAAATTATTAAGTGGATTAAACCCAAAATCATAATATTGTGTAAAATCAATACGTTCAATTTTATCCGTAAAATCGCGGTAGAACCCTTCAATTTCAAATGAGCCGCCATCATTTGGAAAGCGATGCTCATAAGCAAGTAAGAATTCCCACACTTGTTCAGGACGAATTTGTGTATTACCGAATTGGAATTGCTCAATTCGCTGATCATAACGTGTGACAAAATTTTGAAATTCGAGTTGGCTTACTTTCTTTTCAACGGTTGCGCGTAGCTGATCACTGCCTGTAACGTCATAACGTAAATTTGCCCGTGGTTTAAAATAGGTGAAACTGGTATCACGACGATCAATTAATGATCCATCGGGAAAAAGGTTTTCAGCAACAATATTTGATATTTCAGTGATTAAGGAACTTTGTAGAACCAGTTTTTGCGAAAAGTTATATGTATGATTTGCGAAAATTTCATAACGATTTTCCTGAATTTCAACTCTGTCGCGGGTCACAAGTTCAAAAGGGTCTGTTGGCGCATCTCTATTGATGCTTTCAAAAGACTTATCAAAAGTATTGATGGCCGCTTCCGCGCCAAATTCTAAAGTTTGTTTGCTTCCAAATGAATTCGTCAGTGATGTTCTTATGATTTTTTCTTTTCTGACTTCGAGTTCATCATCTTCGGTATAAATATATGGTGTGGTATTGGTGTCGCGGTAACGAATAGCATTTTCATCTTCTTCACGGCGATTGACGACAAATAATGTTTTAAAATTCCCCAGAAACCCTAACTTTGTAGTGAAATCACCGCCAACTTCCCAATTTTTTGATGAATCATCATTGACCCAGCGAATGAAATCGGGTGAATCTCCTGTTTGATCACGGGCATCATCGCGAAATTCTGTTTCGCCCTCATATTGTCCGTTAAGGCGTAATACTGAACCGCTTTCAAAAGAATAATCAACATTACCGTTAAATCTATAGCCCTGTTCGCTGCTGCTGCTATCGATTAAACGGTTATTAGTATTTACATCTGCAGCATCAAAAAATTGCTCGTCCCGTGTAAAGAAATTATTATTATTAGTGCGCGCCGCAGACAAAGTATAATCCATCGACCCCAAAGCACCACTGTGTGAAATAAGGGCTTCAAACCCTGGGTTATTTCCTTCTTTGACTTCGCTTTTCATTTGAACGAAGGTTGTCGAATTAGACGCGCCTTCTTTTAAAATGATGTTAACCACTAAACCTTGACTTTGAACATCAAGTCCACTTGATGCGCCACGGATCAGTTCAATTCTTTCTACTTGCTCTGCAGAAATGCGTCCTAAGGTATCATCAATGTTGTTGCTTTTACCGGCTAGTCTTTTACCATCGATTAAAATTTGGTCACCACCAGATCCAAATCCGCGTGCACCACGACTGCTAGCACCCCCGCCGCCAGAGTTTCTTTGTTGACGGTTGCGATTTAAAATTTCTTGAACGCCAGGAACGCGCTGTAGCATATCAACGAGGGTTACGGGCGCATATTCAGTAAAAAAATCTGCATTATATGAAACTGTTGCCGCTTCACTATCGTTCGAAGTCTCCTGCGCACTCGCAAGTGAAAATGAAAAAACAGTAGATAATAAGATAATGGATAAATTACGGGTATTTCCCACAATCCCAATTTTACGTAACATCAATGTTAAACCCCTTAAATTTACCGTTATATTATAATATTATATTATAACAATTTACAATCAAAATATAGAACGATTACATTTTGAGGTTAGAACGTTGCTTGAACGGAAATTTCAATTTCGGTGGCTTGCTTTTCTAGTCTTCTGAGGGTTCCATTAAATTCGCCAAAACGAATATGGTCTTGATATCTATTAAAATCAGAATCCCATCTTTTTGTTCTAAGGTTTTCACCAGCAAGCCTGACTTTAACCCCATTATTAAATGTATATTCGACGAATGCTTCTAAGGACATAATAGGATCGGCTATCCAATTATAATCGATATCGTTGCTTTCACGATTGCTTTGGGCTTGCCCACTAATACCATAACTAACCCCATAATCATTTAAATCATGACGGAAGTTAAAACCAAAAGTATGAGGGCTGCGCCAATCAAATGGTCTTTTGGTTCCAGTAAATTGGTCAATGGCTTCTGTTTTATCAAAGACATAATTAAGCGCAAGAACAGCGTTTTGGAGCCCGATAAAACTTAATCTTATGCTTGTATTTGCGCGAACGCCGTAAGCGGTTGCATTTGGAATATTTCCAGATTTTGAAAGAAAAGAGATATTATCCCGCAGGGCTACAGTAGGTGGTAAATTAAAAAATGCTTCAGCAGCTATGCTATCACCTGTAAAATTTTCATATTCGGAAAAATCAACTCGGGTAATATGATCGTTAAACCTGTGATAAAATAATTCAATATCAAATGATCCTCCATCATTTAAGAAACGATGCTCATATTGAACGGAATATTCCCAAACCTGTTCAGGACGAATATTTGTATTTCCAACACGCAGCACATTGGCCAATCGATCAAATCTGGTGACGAAGTTGCTAAAATTTAATTGACTGACTTTCTTTTCAACGGTTGCACGAACCTGATCTCGTTCCCCTAAATCATACCTTAAATTGATGCGTGGTTTGAAATATGAAAAACTCGTATCGCGCGTCGTTGGCGCAGCGCCAGCGAAAACATTGTTTGCAACAATTTTAGAAAATTCATTTTGAAGGGATGTTTGAACAACAAAATTTAGTGTAATATTATAGGTATGATGGGCGAAAATTTCGTATCTATTTTCTTTAATATCCACCACATCACTATTGGTAAGTTCAAGTATATCTAGTGCTGTCTCGCGTTCCTCATTTCTAAAGAAACGTTCACTTGTGTTAATGGCTGTTTCCGCACCATATTCTATAGCTTGCTTATCCGTAAGTGATGTTGTGAAGGCAAGACGGAATATACGTTCATTTTTCTTTTCGTTATTGTATTCAATATTATATTCGAATTCTTCCGCGTCGCTTCCTCTAAAACGATTATGTAATTCAGATCTTGTTTCCCCATTAATTAAGAATAGTAACCTTAACGAACCAAGCAAAGGGACATTGCTGCGTGAGTAATCACCACCTACTTCCCATTTGTCATTATCCCCGTCCGTGTTCCAAGTTAATGGGCGAAGCGTGCTTGATGTGTTATCACGTGTTTCAAGACCATCCCAACCCGCAGGTTCATAAAGGCCGTTAAGACGAAGATTTGAATTATCTTTAAAAGCATAAGAAAGATTGGTAATCATCTCGATGCTTTTATAATCAAATTTATGATCAACAAATTGATCTGCGGTTTTATCGCCATTTGCATCTAAGAATTGTTCTATTCTTTCACGGTTAAAGCCGCCTCTTTTACGTTCAATACTAAATGTGTAATCAAGCGCATCCCATGAACCACTATGTGATATTAGTGCACCAGGTTGGTTTCTATGGTGAATGGTATAACGATTTTGTAATCTGACGAACGTTGTTGATGTACTTGCACCACCGGCAAGAGTAATATTGATAACAAGACCTTGGCTTTGAACATCTAGGCCAGCGGTTGCACCGCGTATCAGTTCGATCTTTTCGACTTGATCAGCAGATATTCTGCCCAAAGTGTCATCAACACTATTGGTTTTACCGGCCAATCTTTTACCATTAATCAAAATCTGGTCACCACCGGAACCAAAGCCCCTTGCCCTTTGTCCACTCGCACTATTACCACCGCGTTGGTTTTGGTTTTTATTTAAAATGTCATTGGCGCCTGGTATGATTTGCAACATATCCAAAAGAGTAACCGCATTGTAATCTGCAAAATATTCTTTTTCATAAGTAACGATGGAGGCATCTCCATCGCTTTCAACATTTTGGGCGTAGGCGAACTGTGAAAATGTAAAAACGTTAGTCATTAACGCAGTTACGAGGCGTTTTTTATTATTCATTATTGTCTTTCAGTTTCGCCATTTAAGAATAATTCCAACATGTAACAATATTACGTTTTATTACATGAAAACCTTTGAAAAAAATATTGTTTTTTATAAATAAATATAAGTTATTGTTTTGAAGTGATTTTTTCTTTGGATATTATTTGTTTTATACTATCATTTGTATGAAAAATTTTTAGAATGTGGAAACAATGAAAAAAATATCCTTTAAAAAATCATTACTTAGTTCAATTTTAGTTGTGGCTAGCCATCTGCCCGTTTTTGCAGGAAACTTAAGTGAAGAAAGATTAGATCAGTTTGTCACAGAGGCTATGACCGAATTTAATATTCCGGGCATTGCTGTTGGTGTCATTAAAAATGGCTCTATTGAACATTTAAAAGGCTATGGCGTTCGTGAAGTGGGCAAAGAAGGACTTGTTGATGGCGATACGCTATATGCGATTGCATCAAATAGTAAAGCCTTTACTGCCGCGGCGCTTGCAATCTTGGTTGATGATGGTGTCCTTCGTTGGGATGACAAGGTAATTGATTTTTTACCGAACTTCAGAATGATGGACGCGTGGGTGACTCGTGAATTTACCATACGTGATCTTTTAACACACAGAAGTGGTATGGGGCTTGGTGCTGGGGATTTAATGTTTTGGCCATCAACGGAAAGAACCAGAAAAGAAATAATTGAAAATATCCGTCATTTAAAAATGGTAAGCGGATTTAGAACTGAATATGCGTATGATAACACTTTATATGTAGTCGCCGGCGAAGTTATTGCTGCAGCGTCGGGCATGTCATATGAAGATTTTGTGCAAAGCAGAATTATGAACCAGCTTTCCATTGGAAAAAGCTGTCTTGCCGATATAACGGGATTAGCTGAACAAGAAAATGTTGCAGAACCACACGTGACCGTTGACGGAAAATTACATAAAGCAAGCCGGTTACATGAAATAGGTGATCCAATGGTTATTGCTGCAGCCGGCGGCATTCAATGTAGTGCAAGAGCCATGTTAAAATGGGTCGACGTTCATTTAAATGATGGCGCAGGATTAATTTCAAAAAAACAACATGAAGAAATGTGGACCCCTCAAACAATTCAGCCGGTCAATCAGTCAGATAAGAATTGGCATGGCACTAATTTCTCAGCTTATGGACTAGGGTTTAGATTAAAGGATTATCATGGATTAAAGCATGTATCACATACGGGTGGTTTACTCGGTATGGTGACATATACAGTGATGCTACCCAAAGAAAAATTGGGAATTGTTGTGTTGACTAATCAGGAAAATGGTTCCGCAATGCGAGCAATAATGGAAAATATTTCACAAAGTTACTTGGAAACAGGCGATGTTGATTGGACAGCGCGTTTTTCCGATATACGAAAAAGGAACATTGAAAGAGCAGCATCACAAGTGACTGAAGAGCAATCAGATGAAGAAGCAGAAGCATTATTGCCGCTTGATGATTACGTTGGATTATACCGTGACCCTTGGTTTGGTGATGTGAAAATTAGTAAAAAGGATGATGCCTTATATTTTACGGCCGCTAAATCAAGTAAATTAAAAGGATCAATGACACCTTTTAAATTTAATACTTTTAAAGCGATTTGGGATAATAGAAGTTTTAACGCCGATGCTTATGCCATGTTCAGTACTGATTTTGAAGGTAATGTGAATGGCTTAAAAATGAAGGCGATATCGCCCCTCACCGATTTTAGTTATGATTTTCATGACCTTGATTTTAAAAAGGTAGAATGATCATATAGATTTGATCGGCAGGTCAATCCAGAAAGTGGTGCCACTTCCATATTGGGTGGTAAAATCAATATTGCCATTCATGGCGTCTACAAGGCCTTTAACGATTGTTAATCCTGCTCCTGTCCCTTCAATCGCTTTGCTATCCACACCAGCGCGATTAAAAGGTTTAAAGACATTTTTAATTTCGTTTTCGGCAATGCCGTGTCCTTCATCTTTGACGGTTATTCGAATTGTATCCTTATCATTCTGAAAAGCATTAATCCAAATGTTGCCATTTTTATTTCCGTACTTGCCTGCATTATCTGTTAATGCCATTAAGATCTGAGCAATCCAGTCATTATTTCCATGCACGTAAACAAGTCCTTCAATTTCATCGAGATCATCAATGACATTTAATGTAATTCCATAGTTATTCGCATGCCGCATTAGGTCCTTAACATGATTTGATAACAGATCACGCAACCTAATTTTTTCCAGATCCGGTGGCAAGTTTCCGCTTTCTATATTGCTAAGATCGAGTAAATCATTAATTAGATTTAATAATCGATTGCCAGCAAAATGGATATTTTCGACAAAGCCTCTTTGTTTTTCATTTAATGGCCCGGTTATATCGAGCTTAAGTGCATCAGAAAATCCGATAATAATATTTAAAGGTGTTCTTAATTCGTGGCTCATATTTGTCAGGAATATTGATTTTGATTTATTGGCAACATTTGTTTCAATTAAAGCGCGAGATACAGCCTCTTTCATGGCAATGCTTTTCTCGTTTTCTTTCTCTAATTGATTTCTAATTCGTCCAAGTGTGAGCAAAAGTAGGTTAATCATAACGAAAAATAAAATGATATAGATTGGCGTGACGCTTTGACTAAATAATATATGGTCAATTCCTGAAATTTTAAAGTCAATAGAAGCCCAATATGCATGAATACCAATATGCGCAATTAGGAGGAAGAGCATTGAATTTTTTTCTAGAAGATAAGCTTTAGAAGAAATTTTAGAAATCGCATATATGCTTATCATTAAGAAAATAGTATTATATCCTATTATGATGGCACGCCTTAATTCATCAGAAAATACAATATACGCCCCACTAAGGTTAATAATGATACAAGAAGCCATAATGAAATAGAGTATTCTTCGATCTATTTTTGTGCGGGTGAATTCTATCATTCCCATCGATAAAGAAAAATAAGTTAGACTAGCAATAATATTAAAAACATAAACAAAGGTGTCCATATTTCTAATTTCAGTAAAACAAGATAATGTGCTATCAAATGCGAGCGAAATAGAGAAAATACCCCAGCACATGTTTGATTTATAATATTTATTTCCGAGCCAAATAATAAGCATCAATATCATAAGGACATCGATTATAATTGTGCTGATTAGCTGAAGTGTATTTGTATCAAGTGAATTCATATTTCGCCTATATCAGCTGTCTTTGTTCTGATTTAGGAATATCAATCCAAAAGACTGACCCTTCGTCAATTTTACTTGAGAAACCAATTTTACCATTCATGTCTTCAATCAATTGTTTTGCAATAGACAACCCAACGCCTACTCCGTCTATTTTCTTTTCATCTGCGCCGGCTCTATCAAAGGGTTTAAAGATATTATCATATTGATCTGGCATAATTTCCTTGCCTTTGTTGGTGATAGAAAGCCTAAAGAAGCAATCATCTATTTCATCAAGGCTTAGTTTAATATCTGAAGTTCTATCACCATATTTAACGGCATTTGAAACGAAGTTTATTAAAACCTGTGCGACCCTTATTTGATCTACATAAACGCTCGCCCACGTTGTTTTATTTTGATCAATATTGCTTTCAATATCGAGACTGACATTTATTTGGCCAACAATTTCATTAAGTAATGGTGTTGTTTTATCAATTAAATGGAAGAGGTTGATGTTGGTTGGTGTAATCTCAACCTTCCCTTCCTGGATATTAGACAAGTGAAGTAAATCCGTTATTAACTTAAGAAGAAACTCTCCACCGCTATGAATATTATCGATATATTCCAATTGTTTTTTATTTAAATTACCATAATAGTCTAGTTTTAAACTCTCAGAAAAACCAAGTATAGCGTTAAGCGGTGTTCTTAATTCATGGCTCATATTGGTTAGAAATAAATCTTTTTCATTATTTGCTAATTGCGCTTTTTCTAAAGTTTCAACCAATGATTTTTCAAGTTTTTTATGTTTACGGCTTTCAGATATCAATTGATTCCGCCGTTTGGCGATGGTCAACATAATCAAACCAATAGTAATAAATATATGACTTAAATAGACGAAAAATAGGCTAGTGATTACGCTATAACCATCTGTATCCCGTCAGACCAAGTTGGACTAATTAAGGGTATTGCATAAGAGAGTGTTTTTGTTTCATCATAATGACGAAGGAACGAAGATGACACGTAAACACTCTAACAAATTAAATAGAACTGGAAGCGCGGAGAAGACGG
>NZ_CBFIEP010000163.1:0-8167 GCF_965661635.1 Pseudemcibacter sp.
TCGATTAATGTACCACAGAAATCTTTCGGATGAAGAAACAAAACGGATTTTCCATGCGCGCCAATTTTGGGTTCGCTTCTGCCAAGAATACGCATACCATTATTTAGTAATTGATCACGTGCCGCCATTATATCGCTGACTTCATAACAGATATGATGCATTCCACCAGAGGCGTTTTTACTTAAATAAGACGTAATCGGTGAATTTTCGCCAATTGGAAAAAGAAGTTCAACTTTCGTATTCTCAAGTTCTACAAATGCAACTCTCACACCATGCTCTGGCAAATCTTGCGGTTCTGTAACTTCTGCACCAAGAACATTTCGGTACATTGAAATAGCGTCCTCTAAATTTGGAACAGCAATAGCAATATGATTTAATTTTTCAATCACTTTAATTAATCCTACTAAGTGTTACTTTTGTAACGGGCCCTGTTTCCTTACCAGAAAAACGTTTTGAGGCTTTCCTAGCTGTGGCTCTTACAATTTCTTTAAGTACATCATCATCTTGTAAATGTTTTCTACTCGCAATATCAAGAGCTTCGTGAATTTTATCATCAATAAAGTTGATTAATCCCTTATCCGCATCATTAGGGATACCCAAAGCCGTTATTTCTACCGGCGCAAGTAAAAAACCATCATCATTAAGAGTTAAATGTATAATTAATGCACCATTATGCATGATACGGCGTCTTTCTACGATGCCTATATCATCATTCTCAACCAGCAAGCCTCCATCTAAAGCAAGCCTTCCATGATGTACTTCATTTATAACACTCGCAGGTCCTGGTGCTAATTTAATCACGAAACCATTTTTCGGAACAATCGTTTTTTTATATCCTAGACTTTCCGCGAACTGTGCCTGTTTTAGTAAATGAACATTCTCTCCGTGTGTTGGAACAACTATTTCCGGCCTAATCCATTCATACATCTGCTTAAGTTCATCTTGTCCAGGGTGTCCTGAAACATGTACTTTGGCATCTTTTTCGGAAATAATTTCAGCGCCCTTTTCTGCAATGAAATTATAAGCGCGATAAATAGACCTTTCATTACCCGGAATAACCTTTGAAGAAAAGACAACCGTATCTTTCTTAGTGATATGAATGTGTCTATGGTTATCAAGGACTATTCGCATTAAGGCGGCACGCGCCTCTCCTTGGCATCCGGTCATGACATATAATATTTTATGGCGTGGGATATGTGCTGCGTCTTCTTCGTGCATAATGGGCGGCAAATCTTTTAAATAACCACATTCTTTAGCGGCGGCGACATTACGTTGCATTGAACGACCAACCAAGCATAAGTGACGATCTGTTTCTTTAGCCACTGCACCTAATGTCGCCACGCGGGCTACATTTGATGAAAATGTTGTGCAAAGAACGGCCCCTTTTTTCTCTTTTACCAGTTCAATTAAATTTTTACGAACTTCAAGCTCAGAACCTGACGGTTTTTTATTAAATACATTGGTTGAATCGCAGACAATAGCAAGAACGCCTTCATCACCGATCTCTTTTAAACGTTTACTGTTCGTCGCTTCACCAACAAGCGGATCAGGATCAATTTTCCAATCCCCTGTATGAAATATTGTTCCTAAAGGCGTCTTAATATTAACAGCATTCGGTTCTGGAATAGAATGGGTCAAGGTGACATATTCAAGATCAAAATCACCAAGTTTAAAACGTCCGCCAAGCGGGATTTCATTTATCGTGACTTCCCCAAGAAGTCCTGCTTCCGTAAATTTAGACTTTAGTATTTTCGCAGTAAACGGCGTAGCAAAAATTGGACACTGAAAACGGGGCCATAAATGCACAACTGCACCGATATGATCTTCATGTGCATGTGTGAGCACTAATCCTAAAAGGTCATCTTTTATGCCATCAACAAATTCCACATCCGGCATAATCAAATCAATACCCGGCAAATAATCATCTGCAAAAGAAATACCACAGTCCAGCATAACCCACTGATTATCATAAGAATAAAGATTGAGGTTCATTCCTATTTCGCCGGAACCGCCGAGCGGAAGGTATAATAATTGTTTATAATCGTTAGTCATTAATTTTGATTTGCCCAATAAATTTCAAACAAACCATATGTCGTGAGTTCCTGATCAACTAATTCAATAACATCTGTTGCTTCATTAAATAGCGGCGCTAATCCACCAGTGGCTAAAACCTTCATGGGCTGTCCGAACTCTGCAAAAATTCGTGTCACCATACCTTCGATCATTGATAAGTAACCATAAAATATACCCGATTGAATAGCAGAAATTGTGCTGTTACCTATTACCTTATCAGGTTTTTCAACGGCCACTCGCGGTAATTTCGCCGCCGCCATGCTTAAGGCTTCGACGGATAAGTTAACCCCTGGGGATATAACACCGCCATAATAATCACCATTTTCATCAATAACGTCAAAAGTCGTCGCCGTACCAAAATCGATAATGACCATAGGGCCGCTATATCTCTTATGCGCGGCAACTGCGTTTACCAAACGGTCTGCTCCTACTTCCGCAGGGTTTGGCAATTTTACTTTAACATTTAAATTCACATTATCTTCGCCGATAACTAGTGCTGTACAGTTAAAATAACGGCGACATAAAAGTTGTAACGGAAATAATGTTTGTGGAACAACTGTCGCTATAATAGCGCCAGTGATATCAGTGGCTTCTAAATTTTCAAAATTCATTAACTGCGAAAGCCAGACCATGTATTCATCGGCCGTTCGGCTATCCGCACTAGAAATACGCCACTTATGAATTATTTTCTCTTCGTCATGAAGTGCAAAAACAATATTTGTATTACCTGCGTCAATTGCTAACAGCATCTTACTTCTCTTCTCTTTGATCGGCAAAAAAGACATCGCCTGAATGTATAAGTCTCATTTCACCATTCATGTCTAACATTAGCGCGCCATTCGCGTCTAGGTCAACAAATCGTCCATTTAATTCTTCATTTGGCAAACGTACAATAATGTTTTCACCTTTACCTTTTGCCTTATTAAGCCATTCCTGGCGAATAATAGAAAAACCATTTTTCTGCCAGTTATTTAACCAATACGCCATTTTTTCTACAAGTACATTAAAAACTTCTTCGGCATTTATATTTATTCTTGAATTCTCATTGATATGGGTTGTTGGATATAATGGTTTTTCAGGGTGGTGTTCAATATTTATACCAATCCCAATGATCATTAAATTTTCTGTATTTTGCCCCGAATATGTTTCAAGTAAAATTCCAGATATTTTATTACCATTAACAAGCACATCATTTGGCCATTTACATTTTACATTTTCCGCTTCAACGAATGCGCCAACCGTTTCACAAACGGCTAATGAAGTTACAAAAGAAAGCTGCGCAGAATGGCATAGGCTTTTTTTTGTATCAAATATCAACGAACTAAAAAGATTACCTGGCTTTGAAACCCATTCCCGTCCACCACGACCGCGGCCTAATAATTGTTCCGTCGCGGTCAACCATAGACCACTTTTTGCGCCCTTCTCTAGTTGGCGCACAGCTTCTTTGTTGGTGCTGTCTATAGACAAAAATGCCTGATGATCAAAACCATCAGGCATTTCAGAATTTTCTTTTTCAGGCATCAGTTTAATCTTGAGATAATTTCTGTGCAGCCGCCTCGGCACTATTAAGTACAGGACTTGAAATTTGCGGGATTATAAACGCAAGAACAAGAACAGCTGAAAGTGTCGCAATAATTTTCATTGGATATGATTTTTGCTCAACAAATTCTTCTGCCGGCGCATCAAAATACATAAGTTTCACAATTCTAAGGTAATAGTATGCACCAACAACACTTGCCAGAACCCCAATCGTCGCAAGTATAAAGAGCCCTGCATTAACGATAGGTACAATCACATACCATTTAGCAAAGAAACCCGCGAGCGGCGGAATGCCTGCAAGTGAGAACATAAAGATACTTAATGCGAGTGCCATTGCAGGATGATTTTGGCCCAAACCGGACAGATCATTAATATCTTCTACCATTCCATCTTCTTTGCGGCGCATTGACATGATGCAAACAAAAGTACCAACATTCATAACAAGGTAAATCGCCATATAAATCATTACGCCACGAAGACCTTCTGCATTACCAGCAACAAGTCCTAGAAGTGCAAAACCGATGTGACCAATGGAGCTATATGCCATCAGACGTTTAATATTTGTTTGCATTATCGCAGCAAAAGAACCAAGTATCATTGATGCTACAGACATAAAGATTATCACTTGCTGCCAAGAACCACTCATATCCGCAAACGGCACATAGAGCGTACGCGCAAGAAGAGCAAGAGCGGCAACTTTTGGTGCTACGGCAAAGAACGCTGTAACGGGAGTTTGTGATCCTTCATATACATCAGGCGTCCACATATGAAACGGAACTGCTGAAACCTTAAAGGCCAGCCCCGCAAGTACAAATACCAATCCAACGACCGCACCAACTGGGGCTTGATCAAGATTAGATATTGCAGAAGCAATTGAAGAAAAGTTTGTACTACCAATAAAGCCATAAACAAGTGAACAGCCGTAAAGGAGGATACCCGATGAGAGTGCACCCAGAACAAAATATTTTAGTCCTGCTTCCGTAGAACGTTCACTATCGCGTTTAAAGGCCGCGAGTACATAAAGCGCTAAACTCTGTAGCTCAATCCCCATATAAAGTGTCATAAGATCGTTAGCACTTACCATAACCATCATACCAATGGTTGATAAAACCAAAAGAACCGGAAATTCAAATCGATCGTCGCCTTCAAGTTTGAAAAACTCACGCGACATAATCACAGCAAGAGCACTGGCAACCAACACCAGTATTTTCATAAATGTAGTAAACCCGTCAGCAACAAACATATTATTGAATGTAAATGCTTGTTCCCCGCTAATTGAAACAGTTAAAAATAGCGTAATCGCCATAAAGACAACAGCGAGCCAACTTACCATGTTCACGCTGTCTTTTTTAAACACGCCAACCATCAACAATGCCATCGCGCCAACACTTAAGAAGATTTCACCGTATGCAATTGCAAGATTAGGAAATAGTTCAGTCATCATTTTTCTCCTAATGCCCAGTCACTGCTTGAGCAGCGTCTTCAATGGTTTCAATTGTTGCATGATAAGCCGCCATAGATGCTTCATGTTGTGCCGTTAAGTTTTCAACGGATACATGAATAAAATCAAGGAATGTTGTCGGGTAAACACCCATCCATAAAGTAAAGATAACAAGTGGCGTAAAGATTAGAATTTCACGTTTATCAAGATCAAGCATGTCTTTAAGATCATCTTTGGTCAATTCGCCGAACACGACACGGCGATATAGATAAAGCATATAAGCGGCGCCCAAAATCACACCTGTTAAGGCTATTGCGGCAGTCCAAGTGCTGACTTTAAAGATACCAACCAGGACAAGAACCTCACCAACGAAGTTTGCAGTTCCCGGAAGTCCAACCGACGCCATCGTAAAGAACATAAAGACAAGAGCATAACGTGGCATAATATTCACAAGACCACCATAACGATCAATATCACGCGTATGCAAGCGGTCATAAACCACAGCTACACAAAGGAAGAGCGCAGAAGCCACAAACCCGTGAGCGAGCATCACAATAATCGATCCTTCGATGCCTTGTACGTTAAACGCAAAGATACCAATGGTTACAAAACCCATATGCGCAACCGATGAATACGCGATCAACTTTTTCATATCCGTCTGACGTAGCGCTACAAGTGACGTATACACAATTGCTACACAGCTTAATGTGTAGATTAGCCATGCGAGCTCCATAGAAGCAATTGGGAACATCGGCAACGAAAACCTTAAGAAGCCATACCCACCCATTTTAAGTAAGATACCCGCCAATATTACAGAACCGGCGGTTGGTGCTTGCACGTGAGCATCAGGCAGCCACGTATGAACTGGCCACATTGGCATTTTTACCGCAAAGGACGCAAAGAACGCAAGGAACAACCATATTTGCGCATTTGGCGCAAAATCAGTTTGCATTAATGTCGGAATGTCTGTCGTACCCGCCACACCATACATATAAAGCATCGCAACAAGCATCAGTACAGAGCCAAGAAGTGTATATAAAAAGAGCTTATAAGCCGCATAAACACGATTATCACCGCCCCATACACCAATGATTAAGAACATTGGGATTAGGCCAGCTTCAAAGAATACATAGAACATGACAAGATCAAGTGAACAGAAGACGCCGATCATGAAACATTCAAGAAGCAAGAACGCAATCATATATTCTTTAACGCGAGTTTTAATGGTATCCCATCCACATAGAATACAAATTGGCATAATAAATGTCGTTAGCAGTACAAATAACACTGAAATACCATCAATGCCCATTTTATACTGTATGCCACCACCAAGCCAATCAGCCTGTTCAATAAATTGGAAATCAGCCGTTGTTTTATCAAAGCTAAACCATAGAACGAGCGAGAATAAGAATGTAGCAACAGTCGAAAGAAGAGCTGCATTTCTGGCGTTACGTTCAACGATTTCTTTTTCGCCTTTAATGCTTAGGATAATAAGAACCCCTAAAAGCGGCAAGAATGTAATAGCGGAAAGTATTGGGAAATGTTCCATTTTACAGCCCTCCCATCACAAAGAATGTTACCAAGGCCGAAAGTCCAATCAGCATCACGAAAGCATAATGATATAAATAACCAGTTTGAAATTGTTTAAATTTCTGCGCAACCCGCACAACCGCAGCCGAAACACCATCTGGCCCATAACGGTCAATGATATTTTCATCGCCGCGTTTCCAGAAAATCATCCCTAACTTCATCGCTGGCTTAACAAAAATAATGTCGTATAATTCATCAAAATACCATTTGTTAAAAGAAAGCGCATGCGCAAAGCGAAATGTTGAAGTAAATTTACCCGGCATGCTTGGCTCTTTTACATAGAAATACCAAGCAGTGGCAAAACCAACTACCATTGCTATAAACGGTGAAGCTATAACCCAAGTAGGAACATGATGCGCAGCTTCCATAACATTGTCGCCAATCAGGAACAATGCACCAGCCCAAAATTCTTCGTAGTTATGGCCGACAAAATATTCTTTAAAGACAAAGCCAGATAATAAAGCTCCAAGCGCAAGTACATAAAGCGGGATAAGCATTACTTGCGGACTTTCATGAACATGGTCTTGGACTTCTTTGCTTGCACGGCTTTCACCGAAGAATGTCATGAACACAAGGCGCCATGAATAGAATGATGTCATCAGCGCCGCTGCAACACCAAGGCCAAAGGCATAAGTCCCTACACCGCTATGCGCAGCAAAGGCACTTTCAATAATCATATCTTTTGAATAGTAACCCGCAAGGAATGGGAAACCAGTAAGCGCAAGTGTACCAATTGTCATCATCCAAAACGTCACAGGAATTTGTTTTCTTAAGCCGCCCATATTGCGCATATCTTGTTCATCGGAACTTGCATGGATCACGGAACCAGATCCAAGGAAAAGTAGTGCTTTAAAGAATGCATGTGTAAATAAATGGAACACGGCAGCACCATATGCACTAACGCCCAAGGCAAAGAACATATATCCAAGCTGAGAACATGTTGAATAGGCAATCACACGTTTAATATCAAATTGTGACATACCCACTGTCGCCGCAAAGAATGCGGTTGAGGCACCAATAACCGCAACCACTGCCAAGGCATCAGGAGAATATTCAAACAACGGAGAACAACGTGCCACCATAAAGACGCCAGCAGTTACCATTGTCGCCGCGTGAATAAGGGCTGATACTGGTGTAGGCCCCTCCATCGCGTCCGGTAACCAAGTATGAAGACCGAGTTGCGCAGATTTACCCATTGCCCCAATAAAGAGCAACAGACATATCGTCGTGAGTAGATCAAGTTCCATACCAAGGAAATGGATTGTCTTATCAACATGATCGCCAACACTTGCGAATACTACCGCAAAATCTGCACTTCCGAATGTCATAAAGATTGCAAAAATACCAAGGGCGAAGCCAAAATCACCAACCCGGTTTACAACAAACGCTTTAATCGCCGCTGCGCAGGCAGAAGGTTTCTTATACCAAAATCCAATAAGAAGGTATGACGCAAGGCCAACTCCTTCCCAGCCAAAGAACATTTGCACAAAATTATCTGATGTAATCAGCATAAGCATCGCGAAT
>NZ_CBFIEP010000164.1:0-7743 GCF_965661635.1 Pseudemcibacter sp.
CTTGTTTGTGCATTGGCTGAATAGGTACCAATTGAAATGGTTGCCAAAAGACCGCCAATCATAATTTTCATATTCATTTTATTTCCTTTAAGTTCTTAATTTATAAAAGACCTTAAAGGATGAAGTTTAAAATTTGTTTAATTGAGTAAATAAATTTATTTCATGTATGTCATTCGATAAACGGCGCCCGCTTCATCGTCAGCAATAAGCAAACTTCCGTCTTTTAATTCAAGGACATCCGTAGGGCGTCCCCAGGCTTTGTTGTTTTGTAAAAAGCCTGTGATAAACGGTTCATATTTAATGGCTTTTCCATTTTCAACAGTAACGAGCGTTAGCATATGGCCGGTATGACCCGCTTCATCAGTACGGTTCCAGGAACCATGTTCAGCAATAATGATATTATTTTTGAATTTTTCAGGAAGCATGTTTCCCTTATAAAACGCCATTCCAGTAGCCCCAGCATGTGGTGCGAGCTTTTGTGCAGGTGGCGTATAATCTGAAGCTTTTTTTCCTGACCCAAATTGTGGGTCTTGAAAGTCGCCTTGATGAATATAAGGATAGCCAAAATGTTCGCCGGGGATTGATATTTTATTTAATTCATCCGCTGGCATGTCATCACCAAGGTTATCGCCGCCATTATCTGTAAACCATAGCTCATTTGTTTTTGGATCCCAATCAAAGCCAACTGTGTTTCTAACACCGCTTGCAACCTTGGTTAAACTATCATCGGGATTATTCACATCCATTGTATGAATAGCAGCGAAAATTTCCTCAGGTTCGCATATATTACAAGGCGCACCAATTGGAACATAAAGAAGACCGTCTGGGCCAAATTCGATAAATTTCCATCCATGATGAGTTTTATCAGGTAGATTATCCGTAATGATTTCAGCTTTAGGACTATCATTCATCGTCGATGTAATATCGTTAAAACGGTAAAGAGTATCAATGTCAGCAACATATAAGTCGCCGTCTTTATAAGTTAATCCAGAAGGTTGTTTTAAACCTCGCGTAATAACGGTGACATCATCAGCTTTATAATCACCATTATTATCAGTGATGGCAAAAACGCGTCCACGTGCATCACCGCGTGTCCCTACATAAACTGTACCATCATCACCAAGTGACATTTGTCTGGCTTTGGGAATTCGTGCGTAAACTTCAATGGAAAACCCATCAGGTAAAACCAGTTTCTCAAGCTCGATATCGGCTTTAGCAGGTAATATGGCCAGAAAAGATAGAATAAGTGACTTAAAAATTGTTTTTTTCATTATAAACTCCCTGAATTCTGATGAACTTTAACATAGGATTATTCAATAATGAAATCACTTATTGAATATCCTTGAATGTATAAGAGTGCGGTTAAGTCACTATGCTGTATTTTTACATCTGCTGCTTCTGCGGCTGTTGGGAAAGCATGATAGCCAACACCAGTACCTGCGCCAACCAGCATCGGTATATCATTGGCTCCATCACCAACAGCAATAATTTCATGTTCTTCTAATTTTAAATTTTTCTGAAATTCTCGTAATGTATTGACTTTAGTATCTGAATCAACGATTGGCTCGCCTACTTTTCCCGTTAATTCACCATTTGCATGAAGTAAAATATTTGCTCGATTTACCTGAAAACCGGTTATCTCTGAAACGCGTCCAGTGAAGTAAGTAAATCCACCTGATACTAGAACTGTCATGGCTCCATTCGCATTCATGGTTTTTACGAGCGTGATTGCACCTGGTGTTAAATTAACGCGTTCATCAAACACTTTCCCTAAATCCGCAACTTTAAGCTCTTTAAGAAGCGCGACACGTTCCCGCAGTGCACCTTTAAAATCAATTTCACCACGCATGGCGGCTTCGGTGATATGTGATACTTTTTCTTTAATTCCTAAAAAATCGGCCAGTTCATCAATGCATTCACATTGAATGATGGTACTATCCATGTCAGCAAGGAGTAAATTTTTGCTTCTTGTTGCGATATCCTGAATGGCATAATCGAATGTTTCATTATTTAAACGATCTATGACTTCCACCCCAATATCACCATCAAAAAAGATATCCAGTGCGACATTTTCATTTAACCATCGGCTTTTTGACGCATTCAGAAATTCTGAATATTGGTTTTTAATATCATTATTAAGTGTCGGGTTTTCCGGATCGGAAATAAGGGTCAGAACCTTGGTCATTATTTAAACCTATAGAATTATTCTTATGGTTGTTATAATTACAATATCAATATGAATTAGTGAACCGGAAAGTGTTTAATGCGAAAAATAATCGTGCTCGGTGGACCAACAGCAAGCGGCAAGTCATCAATTGCCTTAAATTGGGCGGAAAAACAAGACGGGGAAATCGTTAATGCCGACAGTATGCAGATTTACCGCGAGCTTAATATTTTAACCGCGTGTCCGTCGGATGAAGATATAGGGAAAGTGCCCCATCACTTATATAGATATTTAAAAGGCGACGATGCTTGTTCGGCGGAACGCTGGAGGGAGCTTGCCCGAAACTTTATAGATGATATCTGGGCGCGAAATAAAACGCCGATTGTTGTTGGTGGTACGGGGCTTTATTTAAAAGCGCTCGTATATGGTTTATCCAACGTCCCAGAGATAGATGAAAATATTCGTGCAAATATCCGTAATGAAATAAATGAATATGGTTCACAAAATGCACATAAAAAATTATTGGAACTTGACCCCGTTATGGCCAAGCGTCTATCGGAAGGGGACAGTCAACGCATCGGTCGCGCGCTTGAGGTGATATTATCAACGGGTCAAAGTCTGGCTGAGTGGCAATTGGCGCCATCAACCGGCGGGTTAATTGATGAAGACGTTGAAATTCACCGTCATATTTTATCTCGGGACCGTGCAGAATTATATGAACGTTGTAATTTACGGTTTGAAAAAATGATCCATGATGAAGGTGCTTTGAATGAGGTTCGGGAATTAATGGCACTTAATTATCCAAAAAATATAGCCGTCATGAAGTCATTAGGTGTGCCCCAGATTATTGATTATCTTGAGGGAAATATCAGTCTAAAGGAAACAATAGTCCTTGCTCAAACAGCCACTAGACAATTTTCAAAGCGCCAAATGACATGGTTTAGAAATCAATTTTCCGATTGGGAAAATATTAAATTGTAATTTTATTAAATAAAAATTCATTATTTTGTAATTATATTTCAAAATAATAGTTGACTTGATAATTATATATCATTAAGTTGACTGAAATTTTGAATGGAAAATTATGCGTGTTTTCATTGTGTTTGGATTTGCTATATGGCGCAGAAGCCTTTATAAACCTAAACTTATTTATGCAATACATGCTTGATTAATTGAAATATGGAAAGGTGGACATTATGTCTTCGAAAGCACTAACAGGCGCACAGATCATCGTTAAATCCCTAGAGGATTTGGGTGTGGATGTCATTTTTGGCTATCCGGGCGGCGCTGTTCTGCCGATTTATGATGAACTTCATGAACATTCGAAGATTACCCATGTTCTTGTTCGCCATGAGCAAGCAGCCGTTCATGCAGCAGAAGGATATGCGCGTTCAACTGGGCGACCTGGTTGCGTACTTGTGACGTCAGGCCCGGGTGCAACAAATGCGATCACTGGTTTAGCGGATGCGATGCTTGATAGTATTCCGGTAGTTTGTTTGACGGGTCAGGTTCCTGTTCAATTAATTGGTACTGACGCGTTTCAGGAAGCAGACACGGTTGGTATTTCGCGACATTGCACAAAACATAATTATTTAATTAAAAAAACCGATGACGCATCACGTGTTGTTCATGAAGCATTTCATGTTGCGACAACGGGGCGTCCCGGGCCAGTTGTTGTTGATATTCCAAAAGATGTTCAAATTCATACGAGTGAAAATATTCATACGGGACCAATTGAACACCGCAGCTACCGTCCAGCCTTTAAAGGCGATGATGCTGCAATTAAAGCGGCCGTTGATTTATTAGCGACTGCGAAAAAGCCAATTTTTTATACGGGCGGTGGTGTTATCAATTCCGGACCTGCTGCGTCTGATCTACTTCGTAAATTTGCAAAAATGACGGGTGTGCCGGTAACAAGTACTTTAATGGGGCTTGGCGCCTATCCTGCGTCTGATGATCAGTTTCTTGGTATGCTTGGAATGCACGGAACATATGAAGCCAATCACGCAATGCATGATTGTGACGTCATGGTTTGTATTGGCGCACGATTTGATGATCGTGTGACGGGTCGCATTGATGCCTTCGCACCAAAATCAAAGAAAATACATATTGATATTGATCGTTCTTCGATTAATAAAATTATTCCGGTTGAAGTGCCAGTGGTTGGTGATGTGGCTGCCGTGTTTGAAGTGATAATCAAGTTATGGAAAAAAGGCAAACATAAACTAGACGCTGATGCACTTAAAGCATGGTGGGGTGAAATCGAAGAGAATAGAGCGCGTAATTGCCTTGGCTATGCGAAACGTAATGATGTCATTATGCCGCAATATGCACTTGAACGCCTTCAAGAGCTAACCAAAGATAAGGATGTTTATTACACAACCGAAGTGGGTCAACATCAAATGTGGGCAGCGCAATATCTTCATTTTGAAGAGCCAAACAGATGGATGACATCAGGTGGGCTTGGAACAATGGGATATGGTTTTCCGGCGGCGATGGGCGTTCAAATGGCACATCCAAATGCGCTTGTGATTGATGTTGCCGGTGAAGCATCCATTCAAATGAATATTCAGGAACTCTCAACGGTTATGCAATATGGCTTACCCGTTAAGATATTTATCCTGAATAATGAATATATGGGGATGGTGCGCCAGTGGCAGGATTTAAACCACGATGGTCGTTATTCAAATAGTTACACGGCATCACTACCGGATTTCGTTAAACTTGCGGAGAGTTATGGTGCAACTGGACTTATGTGCGATCGTCCGGATCAACTTGATGAAACGATTATTAAGATGATTGAAACGGATGGCCCGGTTATTGTGGATTGCCGTATTGAAAAACTTGCGAATTGTTTCCCAATGATACCTTCTGGGGCAGCGCATAATGAAATGCTTCTACCGGACGAATCTGAAATGCAAGAATTTGAAGGAGGGGCCGCATTGGTTTAATAAACCAAGTGAGAAATGATTATGATAGAATTAGCTCAACATCAAGAACGCCATACATTATCCATTATCGTTGATAACGAAGCAGGTGTATTGGCGCGTGTCATCGGATTATTTTCCGGTCGTGGTTATAATATTGAACATTTGACGGTTGCTCCTGTTGATCTTGAAGGTAACGAAAGCCGTATCACGGTTGTGACTATTGGAACACCGCATACTATTGATCAAATTCAAGCGCAACTTGACCGACTTGTGCCCATTCACCGTGTTGCGGACTTAACCGACGAAGGCCCACATGTGGAACGTGAACTCGCACTTGTAAAAGTAAGCGGCGACCGCGAACAACGTGTTGAAGCACTACGTGTAGCAGAAGCATTTCGGGCAAAACGCGTCGATAGTTCGGCAAAAAGTTTCGTTTTTGAGGTGACAGGCAAGACAGAAAAGATTAAAGCATTCATCGAACTAATGAGTGAACTAGGATTAGATGAAGTTGTCCGCACAGGTGTTGCGGCATTACATCGTGGCCAAAAAGTTTTATAAGATCAGAATAATTTAAAAGAATTTATTTATACGGAGAATTTAAATGAGAGTTTATTATGATAATGATGCGGATGTAAATCTGATCAAAACAAAGAAAGTATTGATCGTTGGTTACGGTAGCCAAGGACATGCCCATGCAGCAAACCTACGTGATAGCGGTGTTAATGATATCGCCGTTGCACTTCGCGAAGGATCAAGCACACGTGCAAAAGCCGAAGGCGCCGATTTCAAATGTATGACGGCAGCAGAAGGCGCGAAATGGGCCGACGTTGTTATGGTTCTTGTACCGGATGAGCTACAAGCGGATTTATACGCAAACGATCTTGCACCAAACATGAAAGAGGGCGCCTCTCTTATGTTTGCGCATGGTCTAAATGTTCATTTTAAACTGATTGAACCACGTGCTGATCTTGACGTATTCATGATAGCACCAAAAGGCCCGGGCCACACAGTGCGCTCAGAATATCTTAAAGGCGCAGGCGTACCAACATTGATCGCCGTTCATCAGGACGCAACAGGTAACGCAATGGATATCGGTCTTTCATATGGTTCTGCAAACGGCGGTGGCCGCGCAGGGATCATCGAAACAACATTTAAAGAAGAGTGCGAAACTGACCTATTCGGTGAGCAAGCCGTTCTTTGTGGTGGTGCATCTGCGCTTGTACAATGTGGTTTTGAAGTGTTGGTTGAAGCGGGTTATGCCCCTGAAATGGCATATTTCGAATGTCTTCATGAATTAAAACTTATTGTTGACCTTATGTATGAAGGCGGTATCGCCAACATGCGTTATTCAATTTCAAACACGGCTGAATATGGTGACTATATGTCCGGTCCACGTGTGATCAACGAAGATACGAAAGCAGAAATGAAACGTATTCTTGCTGACATTCAAGAAGGCCGCTTCGTGAATGACTTCATGCTTGATAACAAAGTTGGTCAGATTAAACTGAAAGCCTCCCGCGCCAAAGGCGCCGCGCATCAAATCGAAGAAGTAGGCGCAAACCTACGCGCGATGATGCCATGGCTTAAAGAAAACCAAAAAGTTGATAAGTCTAAGAACTAATTTAAAACGTCATTCGCCGACTTGATGGGCGAATCCAATAATACGTTTTTTATAGACTCGCCGATCAAGTCCGCGAGTGACAAATAGAAGAAAAAGCCTTCACAGGGAACTGTGGGGGCTTTTTAATTTAGATTATGAATTTTCGTTTTCGACGCAAAGCGGAAGTTCAGTTTATAATTAATAATTCGATTATAAATTTGATCAAAAAACTACTTTTGGGCGTGTCACTATTTACGACATTTGTCTATGGCATTGCTGTAGGAGCTTATGAAATATTCCCATTCAATGAAATCAAAGAGATAAAAGAACTAATTTTGGAAGGAAATACATTAAATGTTTTTGAAACACCCTATTACCTTGATAAAATTTCATTTTACAAATCAATTTCACAAAGTGATTATGACGTAGTTTTTGTTGGTGATAGTATAACTGATAGAAGTGATTGGCATGATATTTTTCCACATTTGACTGTTGCAAATAGGGTAATTAATAGTGACCCTACTGAAGGGGTTTTAAATCGTCTAGATACGATTTTAGATACAAAAGCAGAAAAAGCATTTTTGATGATTGGAATTAATGACATAGGGTATGGTATCGACATGGATACTATTTTTGTTAATTACGTAAAAATAATAAGAGCGTTAGAAAAGAATAATATTACACCATATGTTCAGTCTACACTATTTACTGATGGGCATAGTTCCATCCAGAAAAATGTTAAAGACTTGAATATGCGATTAAGGACATTTTGTAAAAAGAATAATATTGTATTTATAGATTTAAACTCTCAACTATCTAAAAAAGAAAAACTGAAGAATATTTATTCTTTTGATGGTGTTCATTTAAATGGAAAAGGCTATGAAATTTGGTCTAAAATTCTTTTGAAATATTTATCTAATGGTTATAGCCCATGATACCAATTAATGTCTTTGCATAACCTTCTTTCATAAGAATTGAAAAGTGAATGAAGTACGATTATACTAAATTAACTTTACGATATTATGTCCGCTTTGGGTCGAAAGCAGTCA
>NZ_CBFIEP010000165.1:0-9333 GCF_965661635.1 Pseudemcibacter sp.
CCCGCTTCTAGAAAGTCTTTCGACCAACGATAATAAAGGTTTTGATTAATGCCTTCTATCCGACATAGCTCGGCTATGCTATGTTCACCGCGCAAGCCTTCAAGTACAATACGTATCTTTTCTTCTGAACCATAGTTCTTAAGGTTGCACAGCGTATATCTTTAACCGTTTTCTCCGCGCTTCCAGTTCTATTTGATTTGTTAGAGTGTTTACGTGTCATCTCCGTTCCTTCGTCATTACGATGAAACAAAAACACTCTCTTATGCAATACCCTTAATTAGTCCAACTTGGTCTGACGGGATACAGGACAAGCGAAATTCGAAGAATGTTAATAGGTAGAGAACTGTTTAACGAAACCCGATAAGTTAACAAATATGAAAATATAAACGAATATTTAACAATTATTAACACTTTGTTAACCATTGTTAAGGAATACTCTTCAGTGTTTCGTAGTGTAAATTCTTGGGAACCTGAATGACTGAAACAGGCGAAGAAAATAGTCAAATAACAAGCGAATTACCTAAAGCCGCAGAAAATGCAGCAGAACTTTTAAAAACTTTAGCAAATCCTAATAGATTGATTATTCTTGATTGCTTGATGCAGGGGGAGTTCTGTGTTGGTGATTTAGAGAAAAGTTTAAATATATCTCAATCTGCATTATCACAACATTTAAGCCGTATGCGTAGTGAAGGTATCTTGGCGCGTCGACGCGAAAGTCAGCAAATTTTTTATTCGATTTCAGACGATCGAGTGATAAGTTTTATGAATGTCGTGCTCGATATTTTCTATCCGAAGAGAAAACAATAAATAATTAAATTTATTTAACTTAACATAGTTATACATCTGAACCGATTTTTCCATTTTGCGATAATAATATTGCAATAGGTTTCGTTTTTGGAAATTCAGAGAATATAATCATCAAAATGACTGTAAAAGGAACACTTAAAAACATTCCTGCTATACCCCAAATGCTTCCCCATAATGCGAGTGAGAGCATAACTACCAAGGGGCTTAAGTTAAGCGAATTGCCCATTAATTTGGGCTCCAAAATATTTCCCATTAAAACTTGTATTGTTGCGAGGCTAGAAATTATTATTAAAAATGGCGTAAAGGTTGTAAATTGTACAAGACTTAACACCGCAGGGAACAAAACAGCAAGCATTGAACCAACAGTGGGAATATAATTAAGTAAGAAGATAATAAAGGCCCAAAACCCTGCATAATCGACATCATTTAAAATGAGTACGATGTAACAGGCAGTTCCCGTTAAAATACTTACAAACGTTTTTATGGCCACATAAGTTTCAATTTTTTTATGGATGGTTTTAATGATTTCTTCAACTGTGTGCGTATGCTCTGATCCATTCAGAAGAGCTTTAAGTTTTGTGTCAAAACTAGCTTGCTCGAGAAAAATAAAAAGCACATAAATCATTATCAGACCGGCATTTCCCGCAAGGCTGGCTAATGTTCCCGCGATATTGCTAATAAAGGGTCGTAAATCTATTTGATTGATAAGTTGGGTAAGGCTAGGTTGGTTTTCAATGCCAAGCAAATCATAAACTCTGCCTGATAGTTTTAAGAGGTTCTCTTGATATGCTGGAGCTGCGGCCTTAACATCCGCAATATTATTGCCAATCATTTCAATCAGCATCCAAAATGCGACTACTGTTGTGATTAGGGACGCAATAAAGCACAGTGATTTTGGAATTTTAAAAGAGCCTATTTGAATTTTATGATAATAATCCGCAAGTGTATTGATTAAAAACCAGATCACAACACTAACCAAAAAGGGTACAATTAGATCGCGCCCAACAACCATTATATAAACGGTTAATGCGATCAGGCCTAATCCACCTGCATATGATAATACTTTCATCAAGTACCCCTTTCTTTCATAACAGTTTCAGATTGTTGTGCGATAAGCTTAAAAGGTCAAGAGGTTTATGGTTGCATTTGATGAATTAATCAGAGAAACTAATGGCATAACCGAGTAGGAGATAAGAAATGAAAAAATAATTAATTGGAGTTGTGTTTATTGCCATTATTGGCGCGGGTGCTTTTATGTATTTATCCTCAAACGCTGGAGGATTAATTAAAGATAGTGCTGAAGAATATGTTCCACCTGTAATTGGGGCTGATTTTTCCTTTGGTAATGTTGATCTTGGTCCTGCAAATGGCGTCGCATCCCTTAAAAATATGGAGATTGGAAACCCTGAAGGGTTTAAATCTGAGCATTTATTTAAAATGGAAGAGTTACTTGTTAAAATGGATGTTAGTCTTGAAAATATGACATCTGATGTGATCCATATCCGTGAGATAAGATTAGAGGGAGCGGATATGATTTATGAAATGGGTCGCAATGGCAATAATGTTAGAAAAATTCAAGAAAATATTGATGCTTATATGCAAGAACTTGGACTTGATAGCAGTTCCGATAGTGAAAAGAAATTCATTATCGATGATGTTTATGTCAATGGAACCAATGTGAAAATCTCAAGCGACCTACTTGGTGGTAAAGGCGTCGGCTTTCCTTTGCCGAATTTGCATCTTTCCGGAATTGGTGAAAAAGAAAACGGTGTACTTGCGTCTGATGTAATAAAACAAATCTTTGGTGCTATTAGCGGAAGTGTGAGTAAGGTTGCTGAAAGCGAGCTTCTTAAAAATACAGTTGGGTCCGTTGAGGACGCAGCAGGCAATGTTGTTAAGGAAATGGAAGATAAAGTAGTAGATCAAGTTGGTAATAAATTGAAGGGTTTAATTCCGCAATAATTAACCCCAAGAAAGGAAAAGCTTGTGTATATACTAATCGCCTTAGGCGTAACGGCCGTCATGATATATATATTATATATACGTCTGATTAAATTAAGAAA
Source organism: Pseudemcibacter sp. (assembly GCF_965661635.1). Classification (NCBI taxonomy): domain Bacteria; kingdom Pseudomonadati; phylum Pseudomonadota; class Alphaproteobacteria; order Emcibacterales; family Emcibacteraceae; genus Pseudemcibacter; species Pseudemcibacter sp. The sequence goes on from NZ_CBFIEP010000165.1 coordinate 2,871, forward strand.
TGGCACACTAGAAGCGCTATCTTCAATCGATGTGCAGCTTAAAAAACGTCACGATTTGGTTCCAAATATTTTAACAATTGCCAAAAAATTTATGGAACATGAAGAAGGAGTGCTTTCGAAAGTCACACAAATGAGATCCATTTCTGGTAGTGATTATGATAAAAATAATCCGGAAGAAGTAGCACAACATTTGGAAGCTAATAAGCAGCTTCAATCAGCCATGATGAATTTATTTGCTGTGGCGGAAAACTATCCTGATCTTAAATCGCAAGAAACAATGGTGCGGGCACAAGAAACCTATGAAGAAGTCGAAGGGCATATATCAGCAGCGAGGCGTTTTTATAACTCTTCAGTCACAGATTTAAAAAATGCTGTTGAAATTTTACCAAGTAGTATTATTGCCAATATGCTAGGTATCAAAGCAATGCCATTCTTTGAAATTGATGAAATCGAAAGAAAGCCAGTTAGCGCTTCTGATATTCTTTAAAGGTTTTGCTTGATGACCATAGAAGAAATACGCGCAGCACTTCATTCATTTGATGAAGGTGGTTTGGGCCCCGTTTTGGATCAATTGGAAGAAAGGCGAAAAAAAGCATTTAATATTTTTTTAGGTGTTGTTTTTCTTCTTGGATGTTGTGTCTTTTTTCTCATCCTAGAGCAAGGATTAACTGAGCTAGTCAAATTTTCAGGGGCTGGTGCTCTGCTCGTGTCTTTCTTCTTTTATCGTAGAATGTCCGTGATACGCCGCGAAGCGAAGGAAAAATTGATGCCGGCGCTTTGTGATCAAATTGGATTAAATTATAACCTTCATCCTTTAAGTAGCGAAATTATACCTTATCGGAATCTTTCAATTATCCCCTCATATGATGAAATGACCTTAGAAGATCAAATTAGTGTTAAGGTAGAGGAGATCGACTTTAATTTAGTGGAAGCCAAACTGGTAAATGTTTCAAGGGATAGTAAGGGCCGAAAATCAAGATCAACGGTGTTTCAGGGCTTTTTGGTAGAATTTGATTTTCATAAAAATTTCAATGGTGAAACAATAATCACGAAAGATCATACAGCTATTGATAATTTCCTAACCGGTTGGGCGAAGAAGGGTGAAAAAGTAAAATTAGAAGATCCAGAATTTGAAAGAAAATTTGAAGTTCATTCAAATGACCAAGTGGAAGCACGGTATTTACTAACGCCGTTATTTATGGAGCGGGTCTTAAAATTTAATCGCCTGTCTAGTGTTAAGCAGCTACAGATGGCCTTTAAAAATGGTCGTATTTACATGGCTATTAAGCGAAAAGGAAATTCATTTGAGGGCGGAAGTTTTAATTTGAATGATCCGAAATTGATAGAGAAAAATATGCAAGACATTGCGCTTATATTTGATATGGTGAAGGAACTCAATTTGACCCAAGAAACAAAGGTATAATAATTAATGAAATGCCAAAAAGAACTCTTTGATATCCCGGATGGGGTGACGTATTTAAATGCTGCTTATATGGGGCCGCTGTTGAAAACTTCGGCTGATATTGGTGAAAAAGCCCTTCGCAAGAAGCTCTCGCCATGGGCGCTTCCTATCAGTGATTTTTTTGATCCACCAAACCGATTTTATGAATTGGCCGCCGATCTAATTGATGCAAAACCAAGCGATATCGCAATTGTACCATCTGTTTCATATGGAACGGCAATTGCTGCCAATAATTTAAAGATAGAAGGAGGTCAGAATATTGTTGTGTTGGCAAACCAGTTTCCATCTAATTATTATTGTTGGCGTGAATTAGCAGAAAAAAATAATGCTAATCTTATAACGGTTCCTTGGCCAGAGCACGGCGATTGGACCAAAGCGATTATAGACGCTATTGATCACAATACTGCTATCGTTGCCACGGCGAATGCCCATTGGACGAATGGTAGTTATATTGATCTGGTGGAGTTAGGTAAAAAGACGCGTGAATTCAATGCTGCACTCGTCCTTGACTTGACGCAGACATTGGGAACGGTACCTTTTTTCGTTAAAGAGGTTGATCCTGATTTTATGGTTGTTGGCGCTTATAAATGGTTGTTTGGCCCATACTCATTCGGATTTTTATATGCTGCGCCAAGAAACCAAGATGGAAAACCATTAGAAGAAAGTTGGCTTTCACGTAAAGACGCAGAAGATTTTACCCGTCTCGTCGATTATAAAGATGAGTATGAAGAAGGGGCTCGCAGATATGATATGGGGGAAAAGAGTAATTTTATTAATGTTGCCATCGCGATAGATGCATTAGAGTTTTTTAAGAAACATGGTGTTGATGAAATTTCATCTTATATAAAAACGCTGACGGATTATATTGCAAAGCGTGCCAAGGCAATCGGCCTTAATGTCGCAGAAGATCAGTATCGCGTTGCAAATTTAATCGGTATTAATTTCAAAGACGGGGTGCCGGAAAAATTGCCCAAAACTCTATCGGACAATAAAGTTTTCGTTAGTATTAGAGGCAACAGCATTCGAATTGCCCCACATGTTTATAATAATAAAGCAGACATTGACCGTTTCTTTGAAGTTCTTGAAGGAGCCCTTTAAAGATGGCAATGAGCATCGAAATTGAACGTAAGTTTTTAATTTACGAACTACCTAAAGAAAAGCCAGTTAAGTCACACAAAATAAGACAGGGGTATGTCGCTCGCGAAGACGGAAACAGCGTTCGCGTACGTGAGAAAGATGGTCAATTTATATTGAGCGTAAAAACCAATCATGCTGAGGGCGGTCGAAACGAGCTCGAATATAATATTTCAAAGGATGAAGGCGAAGTTTTATTTTCTTCGATAAATCATGATGTTATTGAGAAAACGAGAAATGTTTATTTAATCAATGAATTAACTTGGGAAGTGGATATTTTTACTGGCCGAAATACTGGATTAATTGTTGCCGAAATTGAACTTGATGACTTCAATCAAGATTTTGATATCCCAGAATGGATTGGTCCGGAAGTAACAGAGTTGAGCAAATTTTATAATGCTAATCTTGCTAATCGTCCATTTGATCAGTGGCGTGTTTCTTATCAAGCGTTGGTTGACCGATTAGACGGTTAGTTATTTTTTTAAAACTTCGTAAGCTGCTTTGACTTGCTGGAATTTTATTGCCGTATCCGCGTCATCCATATTGGTGTCCGGATGATAAAGTTTAGCAAGACGTCGATATGATGCTTTGATTTCTGCGTCTGATGCATCTTCATCGAGGTCTAATATTTCTAAGGCATCGTTTCTGCGTTCTTCTTTGCCGTAAGTGGTTGGGCCACTATCGAATGCACCACTACCACGGTAACCTTTGGCTTGGCGCATTTCTTCTTGGGCGCGGCGCATTGCTTCTTCTTGGCTTAACCCATTGAAATAGTTCCAGTTTTTATTGAAATCTGCTACATGCGGTTGACAGAAATACCATTTATCTCTGCTATCTGGTGCTTTAGGCGCAGGAAAATCCCCCGGTTCATCACAGCCGTCATAATCACATATACGAACAGAGACCGGATCCCTTTCGCTTGTATATTCTCCCCATTTTGGGAAAGTCCATGATTTCGATCGTGACATTAATTTATCCTTAGCGTAAAAAAGATGTACTAACAGCTTTTAAGGGGCTCTAACAAGAGTTAATTGGAAAAATATGCAGTATATTATTAGACAAGCTAGAAAAGATGAAAGTTATGAACTTGCAAAGATGGTTAATCTTGCGGGTCAGGGACCGGGAACAATCGGGTTAGACATGTCCGGTTGGACTGCGGAGGCAAAGCCGGGGCAAGACCCTTACGAAGTCGGTCAGAAAAATATTGAAAACGAAGATGATGCTTATTCTTATAAGAATATGCGCGTGATTGAAATTAATGGCGATAAAGCGGCCATTTCATTGTGCTTTGAAGCATATACACGTGGTCCTGAAGATATGGAGAATATTCCTGAGTATTTCAGAGTGTTTAAACATCTGACCAATACAATCCCGGGAAAATTTTATTTAGATAGCCTTGCTGCTAAACCTGAATATAGAGGACAGGGATTAGGTCAAATGATGCTTGATGATTGCATCGAATTGGCGCGAAATAAAGGATATGATGCCATATACCTTATTGCATTTGAAAAAAATGTGGCCGGTATTGGTCTTTATGAAAAGAACGGTTTTAAATCCGTCTTTTCCCTTCCAAACCCTGAACATCCTGATATGCCATATCAAGGTGGTGACGTAATTCTTTATAAAAAAAGCCTCGCAAAATGAGCGAGGCTTTTAAAAAAAATATCTTTTGAGTTCTTAAGCGATAGGGCCAGCGGCTTTCACGGCGTCATCAACATATTCTTCAAATTCAACAAAGTTTTCTTTGAATAGTCCGACGAGATGTGAAGCTTGTTTATCATAGGCCGCTGTATCTTCCCATGTGCCGCGCGGATCAAGAACCGCATCATCAACGCCTGGACAGCTTAGTGGTACTTCAAATCCGAAGTTCGAATCTTGGCGGAATTCAACGTCATTAAGTGTGCCGTCAAGTGCACCATGAAGTAATGCACGTGTGTATTTAATCGGCATGCGGCTTCCGACGCCATAAACGCCACCCGTCCAACCAGTATTAACCAGCCAACATTTTACATCACCTTTTGCAATTTTTTCACGGAGTAGGTTACCGTAAACAGAAGGGTGGCGTGGCATAAATGGTGCACCAAAACATGTTGAGAAAGTTGCTTGTGGTTCTTTCCCGAGACCTTTTTCTGTGCCGGCTACTTTAGCAGTATAGCCAGATAGGAAATGATACATGGCTTGTTCAGGTGTTAAACGTGCCATCGGTGGCATAACGCCAAACGCATCAGCTGTTAACATGATAACATTTTTCGGGTAAGCCCCAGGTGCGCCATCCGTAGTATTCGGAATAGACGTAATTGGATAAGCGGCACGAGTATTTTCAGCTTTAGATCCGTCATCAAGATCAATTTCGCGGGTATCTTCATCGATAACGACGTTTTCAAGAACAGTCCCGAACATGCTTGTTGTCGCATAAATTTCCGGTTCCGCTTCTTGTGATAGGCGAATAACCTTCGCATAACAACCGCCTTCGAAATTGAAAATCGTATTATCAGACCAACCGTGCTCATCATCACCAATAAGTTGGCGTTCTGGATCTGCGGACAATGTCGTTTTTCCGGTACCAGATAATCCAAAGAATACTGCTGAATCCCCATCTTTACCGATGTTTGCAGAGCAATGCATCGGCATAATGCCTTTTTCAGGAAGAAGATAATTTAAAATAGAGAATACAGATTTTTTCATTTCACCTGCATATGACGTACCAGCGATAAGAACCAATTTACGTGCAATATTAATCGTTACAAGTGTTTCCGAATTAATGCCGAGTTCTTCTGGGTCCATCTTAAGTTCAGGTGCGTGTAAGATTGTGAAATCGGGTGAGAACCCTTCTAAATCGGCAACATCCGGTCTTACAAGAAGGTTTCTAATAAATAAGCTGTGCCAAGGAGAAGGTGAAATAGCACGCACTGAAATGCGGTGAGCGGGGTCTGTACCGCCGTAAAGGTCTTGAACATATAGATTGCGTTCGTTGAGATAAGCAAGGATTTGTTTTTCAGCAATATTAAAGTTTTCTTCGCTTATGGCTTTATTTACTTTGCCCCACCAGATGTTGTCTCTGGAGGAAGGCTCATCAACCATATATTTGTCATTCGCGCTTCGACCTGTGTGCTGTCCTGTTTCAACAACAAGGGCACCGCCTTTTGACATTACCCCTAACCCTTGTTTGATTGTATGTTCATAAAGAAGCTCTGGTCCGAAGTTCCAAAAAACATCATTCTTAGAATTAATGTTTTGGTTTTCTATGCCGTTGTTACTTACATACTTCGCAACGTTATTCATTTTCTATCCTTTTTTTTGAATTAGATACTCTACTATAATTCATTTAATTAACTTTGGCTTTCTAAGGGCATTATTAATAGAGATATTTTTAGGTCCAATAAAATTGATTTTACAACTTTTTTCAAACTATTGATTTATAAGGAAAAAAATGTCACATTTATGACACTTTTGTAACGCAAATTTTTTGAAATGATAAAGAATGTTGTGATATTGTTTAATAGATTCGTTTCATAAAAGGATAAATGTAGATGGCTGCTCTAATAACACTCGTAGATGATGATCAGAATATATTGGCCTCTGTAAAAATGGCACTTGAAAGCGAAGGCTTTGATGTGAGAACGTTTACAGATGGTGCAAGTGCCCTTGAGGGGATGAGTGGTAACCCTGGAGATTTAGCCGTACTAGATATAAAAATGCCGCGTATGGACGGTATGGAGCTACTGCGTAGATTAAGAGAAAAACAATCTTTGCCCGTTATCTTTCTTACCTCTAAAGATGATGAAATTGATGAGATGCTCGGTTTGAAAATGGGTGCTGACGATTATATTAAAAAACCATTTTCACAACGGTTGTTAATTGAACGAA
>NZ_CBFIEP010000166.1:0-14154 GCF_965661635.1 Pseudemcibacter sp.
ATTCATTAGTACCATTGCCAGATGGTGCGGTTCTTCTCATTTTTATCGACGTAACTAATAGTTTCCGTGTTGAATATTCATTAAGAAAGCACAACGAAGCCCTAGAAGAAGCCCAAAATATTAAAACAGATTTCCTAGCCCATATGTCTTATGAACTTAGAAATCCGCTTAATAGTGTTTTGGGTTTTGCGGAACTTCTTAAAAAAGAATATCAAGGTCCACTCAATGAGCAGCAACATCAATATATGCGAAATATACTGAGTGCTTCAGATTATTTACTTGATCTTATTAATGATATTCTTGACCTTTCTGTTATTGAGGCCGGTGGTCTTTCCATTGAAGCGTCTGAATTTAACTTGCCAGAAATGATTGATAATGTGATTAGAAAAGTTGATGAAAGAGTTAAGCAAAAACATATTCATCTTAATGTGGATTATGATCCAGGATTAACGACCGTTAAAGCTGACCCTAAGCGAATTCAGCATTCTGTTTCTAACCTTTTAAGTAATGCGGTTAAATTTACATCTGAATCTGGCCATATTGATGTGAGAACGTGGCAAGATGAACAAAATTATTTTATAAGTATCCGTGATGACGGTATTGGAATAGAGCCGGATGAAAAAGAAGAAATTTTTGAAAAATTTTATACGGGATCAAACGTTCCCAAAGGAAAAGGAACAGGATTAGGGTTATCACTGGTGAAGATATTTGTTGAAATTCATGGTGGCGAAGTGATAGTTGAATCCGATTTAGGAATTGGTTCAGAATTGACATGTAGACTGCCAAAAGAACTACCTGAATTTGAGGATATTCAAGAGCAAGGCAAATACAGTGAGATACCGCAGTTATTGTCATGAGAGAGTTAAATTTTAATCTTCAAAATTTAGAGGCTACGCGTCTGTTTGCAAATCAATTGTCCGCCACCCTTAAAACCGGAGATATCATCACATTTGAAGGAACATTAGGAGCAGGAAAAACAGAATTTTGTCGCGCACTAATTCATGCAATAGGATACCACGAGGATGTTCCAAGCCCGACATTCAGCCTTCTGCAAACATATGAACCTGAACTTGATGATCAGCAAAAACCAGCGATTTGGCATTTTGATTTATACCGATTAGAAAATAGCGAAGACGTTTTAGAATTAGGGATAGAAGATGGATTTGACACTGCAATTACTTTGATTGAATGGCCTGACAAAATGGGGTCTTATTTACCTGATGGGCATTTAAAAATAATGCTTTCCATGGGGGATGATGAAGGATCGAGAAATATAAAAATTATCTGCGATGATTATTGGGCAATTAGATTAAAGGACTTAAAAGTATAGTATGAGCCGAAAAGACGACATTAGAAAATTTCTCGCGACTACGGAATGGGCAAATGCAGAAATAACACCGCTTGCTGGTGATGCATCATTTCGGCGTTACGACAGGGTGGTGCAAGGAAATAAAAAAGCGGTGCTTATGGATGCCCCACCTGTTTTTGAAGATACGAGGCCATTTTTTGCGGTGGCAAAATATATTCATTCAAAAGGATTAAGGGCACCCGCAATATATGCATTTGATTTTGATAAAGGATTTTTATTATTAGAAGATCTTGGGGATGACCTTTTTAAAAGAGTTTTAGAAAGGCAGCCAGAAAAAGAAGCTTCACTATATAAAAGGGCCGTAGATGAGCTGATATCATTAAATAAGCACGATGTCCCAAATGTTTTGCCCCTGAACGATCAAAAATATGAATTGCCAATCTATGATATGGCGCTTTATTTGACTGAGATTGCCCTTTTAACGGATTGGTATTATCCGGCAATACATGGAAAACGTTTATCAATTCAAAAACGTGAAGAATTTATGGATATCTGGCGTGATGCGTTATCTGAAATATCGAATATTCAAGAATGCATGGTGCTTCGCGATTATCATGCTGAAAATTTACTTGATATGGAAGATGGTGGCATAGGACAATTGGATTTTCAGGACGCGGTTTTAGGCCATTTAGCATATGACCTTGTGTCGCTATTACAGGATGCCAGAAGAGATGTGACTCCAAAAGTTGAAGAAGAAATGGTTGCATATTATGCGGGTGAAATGGATCTTAATCTTGAAAAGTTTAAAGAACATTATGCTATCCTGGGCGCTCAAAGAAATATTAAGATCATCGGTATATTTGCACGACTTTATTTAAGAGACGGCAAAGATGCTTATTTAGGGCTTCAGCCACGTATGTGGGGATTATTGGAGCGCTGCTTAGAGCATCCATCATTAGGACGTGTGAAAGGTTGGTTGGACGAAAATATACCGAACCTTCGCGATGTGCCGTTAATGGCGAAAAAATTAAACCCTGATCAGGCGATTATTTTAGCTGCTGGATTGGGAACTCGTATGCTGCCGCTTACCGAAGATATGCCAAAGCCACTTATTAAGGTTGCTGGAAAAGAAATGCTAACCTGGACACTTGATGCTTTAGCGTGGGCGGGTGTTAAACGTGCCGTGATAAACAAGCATCATCATGCCGATCAAATAGATATGTTTGTAAATGAGCGTATTGATTGGCGTCCAGAAATATTATTATCTGATGAAAGCGACTTGTTGATGGATAGCGGTGGGGGGATCAAAAAAGGCCTTAAGCAGCTCTCAAATGAGCCATTTTTTATCATGAATAGTGACATGATATGGCAAAACGAAGGGCTTGATGCATTAACCAGATTAGCGACCGCATGGGATGATAATATGGATATGCTTATGCTGCTTATTAAAAGAGAAGCAGCACACGGTCATGACGGTGCAGGTGATTTCCATATGGCAAAGGATGGTTGTTTATCTTGGCGAGGGAATAGCAGTACTGCTGATTATCTTTATAGTGGTATTATGATCATTCGTCCCGAATGCTTTGAAGATACGCCCGATGAGCCATTCAGTTTAAAAATATTATTTGACCGCGCTGAAAAACAGAAGAAATTATTCGGTATCGTTCACACTGGATCATGGTATCATGTCGGCACCCCTGAAGCGATTGGGGAAACAGAGAAACGATTAAAGGGGAAATAAAAAGCCTATGCCAAGACGGCTTAAAAAAAATCCCGAAATATATAATATTCCGGCGCATCAATCTTTTGTTGATGTGCTCGCGACCGGCATAATTGAACGTTTTGGCCATGACCCAATTTCTTTAAGTGAAGTTTTAATTTTATTACCAAACAGACGTGCCGTTCGGTCCTTACGAGAAGCATTTTTAAGGATCAGTGACGGAAAACCGATTGTATTACCGAATATGCAACCCATTGGGGATGTTGATGAAGATGGTTTGATAATGGGTGGTGGTACGCTTTATGATGATCTTTCCATAATGCCTTCTGTGCCACCATATATGCGGCAAATGCTTCTTATGAATATTATTCATGATTGGTATAAAAAAAGCGAAGAAGATATTCCAGAAAATTCTGGATGTGCCGTTCTCGCAGAAGCATTAGGTCAGTTACTTGATCAAGTTCAAACCGAAGAGATCAATTTTCATTCAATAGAAGATATCGTACCCGCAGAATACGCCATCCATTGGCAACAAACATTGGAATTTTTAAAAATCCTAACGGAAGGTTGGCCACATGTTCTGGCGACTACGGGCTATATGGATAGTGCGTTAAGGCGTAATAATTTATTGCAGGCGTTAAAAGAGACTTGGTTAAATAACCCACCGGAACATCCCATTATTGCCGCCGGTTCAACAGGTTCCGTTAAAGCGACGGGTGAACTTCTTTCAATTATTTCAAGACTGCCTAAAGGTATGATTGTATTACCGGGAATAGATCAAAATGTTGATGATGAAATTTGGGGAAAAATAGAGGACACCCATCCACAAACGACTATGAAACATTTGCTTGAAATTATTGGCGCTGACAGAATTGAAATTAATAATTGGGATGGAAGCGCACCGCAAATTGATAATGAGAAAACTATTCTATTTCGTGAAATAATGCGCCCTGCGGAGACAACCCATCATTGGCGTGACCTTATAAAACCGGAAATAAAAGACATTAAACAAATTGTTACACCCGGAAATCGTGAAGAGGCAGGCATTATCGCGATGATGATGAGGGAGCAGTTAGAAACCCCGGGTAAAACGGCGGCGCTCGTCACACCAGATCGAATGCTTGCAAGACAAGTTGCGGGTGAATTAAGACGATGGAATATTGAAATTGATGATAGTGCGGGAACACCGCTTTTTAACAAAGCCGTTGGGGTATATTTAAGGCTTACTGCAGAAATGGTGATGGAGAACTTTAGCCCGGTATCATTAATGAGTGCCCTTAAACACCCGCTTATGTCTGGCGGTAAAAAAATCGCGGACTTTAGGGGAAATGTCAGACAATTTGAACGTCGATATTTACGCGGTCCTAGGCCATCAGCCGGGCTTTATGGTTATGAAAAGATTATGGCCCATGAAAGTGGTCAGGATGATGAATTATATGAGTGGTGGTGTTCAATTCAAAAAGCAATTGAACCTTTTGATGCGTTAATGGCCAAACCAGACGTCACATTTGAAGAAATGCTGCTCGCTCATATTGAAATGGCTGAGAATTTAGCGGCAACCGATAAAATTTCAGGTGATAAACGATTATGGAAAGGCGATGACGGTGAAGCCGCAGCAACATTAATTGAAGATTTGCAACAAGCGGCACCCTACATGCGTAATTTTAATAGCAACCAATATGCTACACTTTTCGAGCAATTCATGAAACCAGTCACCGTCCGTTCAAAATATGGGCAGCACCCAAGATTAAATATTTGGGGACCACTGGAAGCAAGACTTCAACATGCGGATTTAATGATTTTATCAGGATTAAACGAAGGTAATTGGCCGCCTGATGCAGGGGATGACCCATGGATGAGCAGACCAATGCGAAAAGATTTTGGCCTGCCGGGACTTGAGCAGAAAATAGGCTTAAGTGCACATGATTTCGTACAGACGGCAAGCGCAAAAAATGTTGTGATTACGAGATCAGAAAAGCAAGAGGGTACACCGACCGTCAAATCACGCTGGTTAAATCGACTTCATGCAATCATTGGTGATGAGCATCATCAAAAAGAAAGCAAAAAATGGCTTTCTTTCTATAAAGAAATAGATAGTCCAGCAGAGACAACAATCATTAAATTGCCTGCGCCAACGCCGCCTATATCTGCAAGGCCGCGTAAATTATCAGTAACCCGTATTCAACAGTGGATGCAGGATCCTTATGGCATTTACGCGAGTAAAATACTTAAATTAAAAAAACTTGATGAGCTGGATCAGGATCCAGGTGCCATTGATAAGGGTATTATTCTTCATGATATTCTTGATGATTTTATGAATGAATATGATGATCATATGCCGGATGATGCCTATCAGAAGTTATTAGATATCGGTAAGAACTATTTTAAAGAAAAAATAGATAGACCAACAGTGCGCACTTTTTGGTGGCCTAGGTTTAAGCAAATAGCAAAATGGTTTGTGGATAATGAAGCAAAACGCCGAGAAACCATAAAGACATTGGCAACAGAAACAGTTGGACAAGTAAAACTGAAAGATTTAGTTGGTGGTGAATTTACTTTGGACGCGACAGCAGACAGAATTGATTTACTACCGGACGGTACGTTAAATATTATTGATTATAAAACAGGCACCAGTCCAAAGATCAATCAAATCAGGGCAGGATATGCGCCGCAGTTATCCTTAGAAGCCGTTATCGCCACAAAAGGTGGTTTCTCATTGCAGTCGACCAGATCAGTCTCTGAGCTATCTTATTGGGAATTAAAAGGGGGCGAAAAACCCGGTGACATTAAATCATATAGCCTTAAAGCAAGTGGCAAAGCCAAGATAGATATTGAAGAGCTCACTAAGCAATCATATGACGGGTTAATTAAGCTTGTCACGACGTTTGATATGGAGAAAACACCCTATTTAAGTAATCCAAACCCACTTGAAAAAGGATATGGTGACTTTGATCACCTAGCCCGCACGAAAGAATGGGGAGAGGGCTGATGGTTAAGCAAACAGCTGAACAATTACGTGCCTCGAACCCTAATGCTTCGGTCTGGGTTGGGGCATCGGCGGGTACAGGTAAAACATTCGTATTATCCAATCGCGTGCTGAGGTTAATGTTATCGGGCAGTCGCCCTGATAAGATTTTATGTCTGACGTATACCAATACCGCAGCCGCAGAAATGGCAATTCGCGTTAATAAACGGCTGTCTACTTGGATCACAATGGATGAAGCCGAGTTATATTCCGAGCTTGAGAGTGTTTTAGGGAAAGCCCCTGAAAAAGATCAACTGCTTCTAGCGCGTAAATTATTTGCAAAAGTTCTTGATGTGCCGGGCGGCTTAAAAATTCAAACAATCCATTCATTCTGTCAGTCCTTATTGGGGCGGTTTCCTGTCGAAGCTGGCATTGCGCCAAATTTTGATCTTTTGGATGATATTACGATCAATGAACAATTGCGTCTCTCGCAAGATGAACTTTTGCTTGAGATCGCGGACGGAGAGCGTGACGAGCTTAGTAAATCATTAGAACAAATATCAAGCATGCACGCGGAAAGCACCTTTACCGATTTAATGAGGGGCTTAACCAATGAACGGGGTGGTTTGGAAACTCTGTTTAAACGAAATTCACATTCATTTGACCGTCTGATCGCAAGTTTGAAAAGTTTATTAGGTTTTGAGAAAAAAGACACAAGAAAAAGTATTTTAGAAGCGGCATGTGATGATGAATTTTTAAATTCAACTGAAATTGAAGAAGCAGCAAAGAAACTATTAACGGGTACTAAAACCGATCAAGATCGTGGTGCTTTGATATTCGAATGGTTGAATAATACGGATAATAGAATTGATGGTTTTGGCATTTATAAAGGAGCTTTTTTAACGGCGAAAAATGAAATACGTGCGAAGCTTGCGACTAAAAAAATATCCGATGAATATCCGCTTGATCTTGAGATGTTATTTAAAGAAGCTGAAAGAGTTATGTTTGTGATTGAACGGCTAAGAAAATTTTCCCTTTTTGAAAACACGAGCAATATTTTAAGGATCGGGTTTGAGCTGATTAATAAATATAATCAACGTAAGAAAAGCCGTAATGTTGTTGATTATGATGATTTAATTGGAAAAGTAAGCGAGCTCGTACAAAAAATTGATGCCAGCTGGATTTTGTTTAAGCTTGATGAAGGTATCGATCACATTCTTATTGACGAAGCGCAAGATACAAACCCGACGCAATGGGATATTATTCGTAAAATATCACAAGAATTCTTTGATGGTGCCGGTGCACGTGACGAAAGCGATAATGGGGGCCGTACAATTTTTGCTGTTGGTGATATTAAACAATCAATTTATTCGTTTCAAAAAGCAGAGCCGAGAAAATTTGATGAAAATAAACGATATTTCATTAAACAAGCACATGATGCAGGGCTAAAATTTGTTGAAGTGCCGATGAATTTATCTTTCCGTTCAACGGCAGCCGTTCTAGATACTGTCGATAAAGTGTTTGAACATGAAGAAAAACGCTTTGCCATATCATTTAATGATGCTGAAATTATACATGACACGTACCGAAAAGATGAACACGGATTGGTTGAAGTATGGGATACTATTGAGCCACCAGAGGTTAAAGAAGACGAATATTGGTCACCGCCCGTTATTCAAAAAGCAAGTCATGATCCAAAACAAATCGTAGCTGAGAAAATCGCGGATCAAATTAAGAATTGGATTGATAGCAAGAAGATTTTGCCATCCAAAGGTCGCCCGATAACAGCAGGGGATATTCTTATCCTCGTGCAAAAACGTAAAGAATTTGTACACTATATGATCAGTTCTTTAAAAATGCGCGGTATTAATGTCGCAGGACTTGATCAAATGGTTTTAACGGAACAATTACCTGTTATGGATTTGATGGCCGTTGCCAATTTTACGCTTTTGCCAAGTGATGACCTGACATTGGCTGTTGTTTTAAAAAGCCCTTTTATTGGTTTGGAAGAAGAAGACCTTTTTGATCTTGCGAACCCGCGGGGTAAAAATGAAAGCTTATGGCAGGCGCTTTTGAAACGCAGAAATGAGCGGGACAGTTTTAGAAAAGCGGCTGATGCCTTAACTGACCTAACCAATTATGCGGATTTTTATCCACCATTTGATTTTTTTACTTATTTGCTATCTGCACGTGGTGGTCGTCAAAAATTAATTGCTAGACTTGGGGAGCAAATTAATGATCCAGTTGATGAATTTTTAAATCAGGCAATGAAATATGAACAAAATAATATTTCGTCAATGCAAGGGTTTTTAAATTGGTTCACCAAAGGCGACATTAAAATTAAAAGGGAAATGGATCAGGGGGGCGGTATGGTTAGAGTTATGACCGTCCACGGTGCAAAAGGACTTCAAGCACCGATCGTTTTTCTTCCAGATACGTGTCAAAGTCCAGGATTAAAGGATAGTTTATATTGGCATAAAGAAGGTTTAAGCGAACACTTGCTTTATGTAAGAAATGAAGAGACGCGCGTCGACATCGCAAAAACAGCGTTTGATGAGCGTAAACGTGAAATTGAAAATGAAAATAAGCGGCTTTTATATGTTGCTATGACACGTGCTGAAGATCAACTTTATGTCACGGGGTGGGAAGATAAACGAGGGCGTAAAGATGGAAATTGGTATGATTTAATTCGTAATGCCGTTGATAATATGTACGGTACTGAAGAAATTGATGTTAAGGGCGAACTTGTCTTAAGGTTAGAGAAGGGCACAAAAAACGCAGGAGATGTAAGAACGCCACTCATTAAGGATGATCAAGTAAAGGAATTACCATCGTGGGCATTTAATACACCGATGGTTGAACCTATGCCTTCTAAGCCGTTATCACCATCAAAAATTGATGAAGATGAAGAAGTGGTAAGAAGCCCTTTAAAAATTGCTGAGCAAATGAAACAGGATAAACGAAAATACCATCGAGGTAGGTTAATTCATAAATTGTTAGAAATATTACCAAATAAGAATTCTGATGAATGGCAAATATCAATTGAACGTTATTTGAAACAAGATGCCCATGAATTATCTATTGAGCAAATTGCGGACATTGAAAATGAAGTGTTAGAAATATTAAACAGTCCGTCTTTAGAAGGACTGTTTGGTCCTAATAGTCGTTCTGAAGTACCAATCGTAGGTCAAGTTGGTGATTTTACATTAAGTGGACAAGTTGACCGTTTGGCGATTCATAATGATGAGGTTTTAATCATAGATTATAAAACTAATAGACCACCTGCTAGAAGTCCTGAAATGGTTCCAAAAATTTATCAAAGACAAATGGCCGCCTATAAAGCCGTCTTAAAAGAAGTCTATCCAGATAAAACAATTAAATGCTTTTTATTATGGACGGATATCGCAGAATTAATGGAAATTCCAGACGAGTTATTAAATAAATTTACATTTTAACATCCTTCCCCTTGACGAAGGTATGAGGGCTTCTTATGTTCACTACATATTGATTTAATTTGAGGAAAAAACATGAGCATTAAAGCAGTAACAGACGCCGATTTCGAAGCAGAAGTTTTGAATTCTGATAAACCAGTAATAGTGGATTTTTGGGCGGAATGGTGCGGACCTTGTAAACAATTTGGTCCTGTATTTGAGGAAGTTTCAAATAGTTATGGTGATGTAACATTTGCCAAGGTGAATATTGATGAAAACCCTGAAGCGCCTACTAAATATGGTGTGCGTAGTATTCCGACAATGCTTATGTTTAAAAATGGCGAAGTATCAGCGATGAAAGTCGGTAATACGGCAAAAGGTGATTTTGAAGCATGGATTAAAGAAAACTCATAATCCTGTTAATCATTAAAAAATAAGGGCGTCTCTTTATTAGAGAGCGCCCTTTTTCTTTGGGTTTTTATAACTTTTTAGCTAAAGAATTCTTTTTCATATGCTTCAACAAAAAATTGCATATCTTCCGGTCTGGCTGTACTGATCCGCATCCAATCTAACTTAGGTGGGAACGGGCGTCCAATTAATATGCCGTGTTTAAGAATACGCGCATTAACTTCTTTTGAATCCATTCCTGTTTCAAAAAATGTGAAATTCGCATTTGATTTTATATAACGCATATTGTGTTTTTCACAGAAATCATAAAGTATTTGAAGTGCTTCTGCATTTTTACGCAGAACAAAATTTTGGTATTCAGTGTCCTTATAACTTGCAATCGCGCCCCACATAGCGGGTCCATTAATTGAGCCTGTCATAAGGCTTTTAATTTTTGCAAGCATTTCTGTTGAACCAAAACCGAAACCAATTCGAACCCCAGCAAATGCATGAATTTTTGAAGCAGTGCGTGTCACAACAACGTTTGGATATTCTGTGACCAGTGGTATCATAGTTTGATAGTTTGGATCAGTAACATATTCAAAATATGCTTCATCAACAAAAACATAACATTTTTGCGACATTTCCTTGCAGAATTCTTTTAATTTTTCACCGTGCATGACAGTTGGGATAGGGTTATTTGGATTACAAAGATAGATGATCTTAACATCATCCGTATATGCTGCTTTCATTGCATCTAAATCAATTGATAGATCATCGGCAACAGGCACCCATATTTTTTCAATGCCGCGACGGTTACTATAATCCATAAAGGTATCGTCATAAGTTGGGTTCGGGGCAAGAATTTTGCCACCTTCCATTGCGACCATAAGGGCCAGTGTTTTTAAGATCTCACCTGACCCACCAGCCACCATAACATTTTCTGTAGGTACTTTTTCCATAATTGCAATGAGTTCAGTTAGCGGACCTCTTGCACCACCACCACTATATAGATGGCCATATTGGTGCGCTTCGTGCATTGCTTTACTTGCCGCTTTGCTTATACCGTAGGGGTTTTCATTTGCACTCATACGGATGGGATTTTCCGGGGTTGGCGTATACCCTTCAATGGTGACACTTTGTGCATGGGCATTTTGAGCTAACATAAGGCTACCGGCAAGCGCCGTTCCGCCTATGAGCCATTGTCTTCTGGTAATTTCAGTCATTCTTCTTCCCTTTTTTGTGATTTATGTAATCAGGATAGCAAATAATTAGTCGATGTCATCAAAAATATAAAAGGCACCGTGCTATGATAGTACGGTGCCTTAGTGAATAAAAATGATGCCGAATGTCAGGTGAACAGTTTCTCGTAAACTTCGGCGAAATATTGCATATCTTCAGGTTTGCCCATACTTACACGGCACCAATCAAGAAATGGCGGGAAGGGACGCGCAACGATGATACCATTTTCACTAAACATTTTTCGGACTTCTTGGATGTCTTTTCCGGTTTTAAAGAAGATGAAATTGGAATTTGATTTCACATATTCAACGCCATGTTTATCGAAAAGATTATATGTAATCTGAAGCGATTCACGATTTTTACGGCGCAGAAAATCTTGTGTTTCCGTATCTTTATAGCTTTCTGCAGCTCCCGCAACAGCCAGTTGGTTTGTGCCACCTGTCATGAATTCACGAATTTTCCTAATCCATGCTTCGGAGCCATAACCGATACCAAGCCTTACACCCGCAAATCCATGTATTTTAGAGGCCGTTCTGGCGACAACGATATTTTCATGCGTGGCTGTTAATGGCACCATTGTTTCATAATCTGGATTTTCAACATACTCATGATATGCTTCATCAATAAAGACCAGACACTTTTTAGACATATCAATACAAAAATCGCGTAACTTATCTTTATGCATAATGCTTGGAAGTGGATTGTTTGGGTTTACAAGATAGATAATGCTGACATCATCTGTATACGCTTCACGCATGGCATCCAAATCAATGGTCATATTTTCATCAACAGGAACGCGTGTAATTGGAACATCACGGCGTTCAGCATATCTTGTTAAATCATGATATGTCGGCTCAGCGGTTAGAACGCGTCCCCCTTCTACTTTGGTAATTAAGCCAAGCGTTTTTAAAATTTCACCTGAGCCACTAGCAAAAGTGATGTTTTTAGGCTCAACGCCCTCCATTTCAGCAAGTGTCTGTATGAGTTCCATATATTTTCCGCGACCATAATGATGGGCCGTATCGAACATTTTGATAATGGCATTGCGGGCTGCCCGCGAAATGCCGTATGGATTTTCATTCGTCCCTAAACGAATGGGGTTTTCTGCTGTTGGTTTAAAGCCGGGAACTGCCATGTCCTGCGCTAAAGCGCGGCTATTACCCATTACCATTGCAACGGCAGCCGCTGAGCCACCACGCAACCAATCACGTCTTGATATATCATTTGTCATTACTAGTTCCTTATATTTTTAATAATGTTATGAAATAATATAACTTAAGATAACGATTTTTCTGAAAAAGTCACGGATAGATTTAACACATAAAAAAAGAGCATCGCCACAATTGACAATGCTCTTTTAATTTCAATTTGTTATCAAGTTTATGAAACAAACTCTTTTTCATAAACCTCAGCAAAATATTTCATATCTTCTGGTTTTTGAATGCTCACTCTTGCCCAATCAAGGAATGGCGGGAAGGGGCGACCGACATTAATACCGTGCTTTAGGAAACGGTCTCTCACTTCAGCAAAATCAATACCGGTTTCAAAGAAGGTGAAGTTAGCATTTGATTTAAAATGTCTTACTTTGTGCTTCTCAAAAACTTTATAGACTTCTTCTAAGCCTTCTTTGTTTTTTTGAATTACGAAATCCATAAATTCTTTATCTTTGTAGCTGGCAAGTGCACCATGAACAGACGGGGTTGCAACTGTACCCGTAACGCGGCGGTTTATTTTTCTGAGAAGTTCCGGCTTAGCGATTGCAAACCCAACCCGAACGCCAGCAAACCCATGAATTTTTGACGCGGTTCTTGAAACAATAACATTATCAGTCGTTGCAGCCACTTGTGCCATTGAACCATAGTTAGAATCGGTTACATATTCATGATAAGCTTCATCAACAAAGACGATACATTTTTGCGACATTTCCATCACAAATTCTTGTAATGCTTTCTTTTCAATTATGGTTGGAATTGGATTATTTGGATTACATAGATAGATTATTTTTACATCATCCGTATAAGCGGCGCGCATGGCATCCAGGTCAATTGACATATCGTCTTTTTTGACGTCTACCCAAATGATGTCGGTTCCAACCCATTCGCTATAACGAACAAGATCGTGATATGTTGGGTTAGCAGCCATTACTTTACCACCATTAAGTTCGGTGATAAGTGCCATAACTTTAAGCACTTCTTTTGATCCACTAGCAAGTAGGATATTTTCAGGGGTTACGCCATTCATATCCGCATAGAGCTTTAATAATTCACGGCGACCGGACCCGCCATATAAATGAGATACATCGTATGCTCCAGCCATTGCTTTATGTGCTGCGCGTGCAACACCATAAGGGTTTTCATTGGCACTCATACGGATAGGGTTCTCTTTCGTGGGAGTATATCCCTTCAAAGTTACGCTTTGAGCTTGCGCGGAAGTTGCATAGGCTAGTCCTGCGGCAGCCAATGATGATGTGCCTTTTAACCAGTCACGTCTTGTTAATTCTCTCATGTTTTATCCCCTTAGAGGTTAATAGTTTAGCCAAAGTCCCGTTTATAAACTTCGACAAGATATTTCATTTCTTCTGGTTTTGCTGTGCTAATGCGAACCCAGTTTTTATATGGTTCATAAGGTCTACCGACCAATATGCCTGATTCAAGCAATTTATCTCTTACTTCTTTCGCATCCCGTTTTGCATTGTAATATACGAAGTTAGCATGTGCATTAACGTATGGAAGATCTAATTCGTCGAACATCTTATATAGAATGTTAAGCGATTCATAGTTTTTATCGACAACAAATTTCTGATAGTCAGCGTCTTGATAGCTCGTGATAGCGCCTATTAATGCAGGGTAAGATGTTGTGCCAGAACGAAATTTCATTAGTTCACGAATAGTATCTGGGTGAGCAAAGGCAAAGCCAACACGCACATTTGCAAACCCGTGAATTTTTGAAGCGGTTCTTAAAACAACAATATTTGGATTATCTTTAATAAGGTGTGCCATCGTTGAGAAACTATCATCACGTACATATTCATAGTACGCCTCATCAATCACAATCATCGCCTTTTTCGAAAATTCAAGACAGAATTCTTCCAATGCATTTT
>NZ_CBFIEP010000167.1:0-26169 GCF_965661635.1 Pseudemcibacter sp.
TTTTTTTAGTGTTTGCGAAAACGGCGGCTTAAAAATATACTTTAAGTACAAAATGCACTAGGGAGATACTTTGGTACGCTTATTTTTCATTTTTAGTTTTATATTTTTAAATTTAAATACTGTTACTTGGCCTAATGACAAAGTTGATCAATATAATAGATCTCTTAACAAAGGTAATTCTGCTGAAAAATTTGAAACTATCCAAAGAATAATCCAAGAGAAAGTATCTTCGCCAAAAATTGAAAAATCATTATTTCGATTATTACGTAAAAGCGAGGACTTAGAAAGTAGCCTCCTATATTTAGAAGCATATTTAATCACGATAGACGATAAGAAAAAAGAAATGAAAGCTTATGATCTATTTATTGATAATGGATTAGATAAACGATGGCCAAAGGGAATAAATAAAATTGAAGCCCGTTCAAATTTTGTAGCGGAATTAGAAATTTTAAACCCGCGACGGAAAACTTATTAGAATTTTTAATAGAGAAAAAAAACGACAAAAAATTCAATGTTAAACTTCAATATTTCACGATAAGAGAACTTCTTAAGAATAAACCTACATTAGCCGTATATGTTATTAATAGGTTACCTGAAAAACCAGGTTTATATTTAAGTTTCCTTTATCATATGTTCGGCGAAGATTTGAAACCTTATGCTGAAAATATAAGAGAGCATATAATAGAATTTCCAGTTAATACGATAGATTTATTGTATAAAGCTGATGCAATTACGGATTCAGAAATCTTGCATGCTGCTAACTCAATTACACCTGAATATTTTATTAGTTATAAAATTAGTGCAAAAGAAACACATGAGTTGCAAATGGTAACTGCTAGGGGATTGATACGACCATTTAAAATGTTCGGCGGGAAAAGAAATAAGAATATAGTTTTTGCTGAAATTTTAGCGGCAAATTTTGAAAATAGTGAAATCGCGAAAAAAGCCATCTTCGATATAATAGATGGTGGCGCCTTTTTACTCGCTCGCAATGCCTTTGTGAAATATCCAATTCAAAATAATTTATCCAAAACAGAACTAGTAGATGTTCTTATTAACACACTTAAAAAAAATAATTCTCAAAGAAATTTTGTTACTAGCGACATATGCTTATATTTAAGGGATTTTGATAATTTAACAAATGAGCATAAGAGTGTAATATTGAATAAAGCAATCTTTGATAGTTCAGAAATTGTTAGAATGAGCTGCTCATTAGTTTTTGAGAAAAACAAAATAACGGAAAATTTGTACAAAGTAATCTCTGATGCACCATTTGGAAATGTTGCTGCCGAAATAGAAAAAATTAAAACCTCTGCAAATATTAAACAAATTAAAGGTGATAATAATATTCGCAGAAGTGGAATTAATTATCAGGTGAATATTTTTAACCCCGATAAAATACCAAACCTATCGATTCTCCATAAAACAGGCTTAATTTTGTCTTATAATTATAAAGATGCACATGGTTTAGAAGTTGTAAAAGATTTCTTAGATACTGGGGTGGGCTTTATTAGAGCACTAAGGCCAGAAAATGACCTAAACCCTGAGTATAGAAGCTCTGAAGCATTAGTATCATTTATAAAGTTTGATGATAGAATTCATTATGTTTTGGATTGGACACCAATGGATATATTGGCAGCAGTAAAATTTAAAAATGGTAGAGAAGAGTGGGAAAATTTTATTTTCGATAATTTGAATTCTGAAATAGAATATAAAATATTAAATTCTGCTATGTTGATAAATCAATATAAAACCTTTTTACCTAATAGGTTTACTAATTTAATCATCAAAAAAATTAATTACACAACTATGGCAAAGGTCGAACTAATTCATTCACTTCAATATGTGCAAAGAAATCAAAAAGTTGATACTTTATTATTTGAAGAAATGAATTCAGAAAATGAAGAAGTGAAAAATGCTGCATTAGAAGTGTTAAATAGATTTAATGGATCAGATAAATAATTATTATCGAAGTTTAAAATCTTCAGCCAGATAGGCCCATCTTTCGTGGTCTTCATAGTGATTACCAATTTTGAGGTATTTTCTTGAAAAACCTTCCTTCGAAAACCCGACTGATTTTATCAGGGCGAGGGAGGCAGTGTTATTTGGTTGAACATTTACTTCCACTCTATTTAAACCGATTTTTACGAAAGCATGGTCAAGTATCAAGTTAAGGGCTTCTTTCATGTATCCTTTACCACTTTGGGTTTGTTCTGCGTAATACCCTAATGTTGCGGAGCTAAAGGGATCTAGGCGAATACTATTAAGATTAATCACACCGATGAATTGATTATCAACATTGCTAAAAACGAAAACGCCAAAAGTTTTTCCCATTTTCATTCTTGAAATATATTGATCATAAAATCTTGGATCTGAAGAAACATAAACCCATGGTTCATGATAATTTTTATTACGTTTAATAAAATCGATAAAAATATTTTTATGCATATTCGCAGGCAATTGAAGGTGGATATTTTCACCAATGCCAATCACATTTGTGGTTGGATTGATTAAGGGAACGAAGTCCATCATGATTTCATTCCCTCAGTCGTTATCTTGAAAATTTATTATTTGACGGAAAGCCGTGTGGCGGCATGCGGCCGACTTGACCACGCTTTCCTGTCCACGGCATTAGGTCCGTTTCGGTACGGGTTTTGCCGCCTCGCATTTCCCAACTAAGGCCTTCGGTTGCATTGAATGAGATTATATCACCAAGGTTGCCGCCTTTATATTTCTGTAAAATGGCGCCGCGTCCACGGGTCATTTCCGGCATCTGATCAATCGGGAATACCAAAAGTTTTCGGTTTTGACCAACAATCGCAATATGGTCATGGTTTTCATCAATTATCCTTGCAAGAACGGCCTTGTTTTTACCGTCCTCTACATTCATAACAAGCTTACCGTTTTTAGTGCTAGCGAGCACCTTATCAGCATCAGCCATAAATCCACGACCGGTTTCTGCGGCAATAATGATTTTTGTACCCGGTTGAAGCATAAAGAGCGAAACGATTTCTTCTTCGTTTCCAAGATCAATCATTAAACGGACCGGCTCACCATGGCCACGGCCGCCCGGCAATTTATCGGCGCCAAGAGTATAAAAACGTCCATCAGTGGCAAATAATAATACTTTATCCGTTGTTTGACAGTGGAATGCGAATTTCGCTTCGTCACCTTCTTTAAATTTGATCTTGTCATCGATTTCTACATGCCCCTTCATGGCGCGAATCCAGCCTTTTTTCGAGCAAATTACAGTGACGGGTTCTTTTTCTATCATAGCTTCAAGCGGGATTATAGCGGCTTCAGGGGCATCGGCGAAATCGCTTCTGCGGGCGCCAACTTCGGTTTTCTTTCCGAATTTTTTACGCATCTCCCTTATATCATCGGAAATAACATTCCAGCGTTTTTCTTCGCTATCAAGTAGTTCTAATAAGTATGCTTTCTCTGCCTCTAATTCGGCATGTTCGGTTTTAAGTTCCATTTCTTCTAATTTACGAAGTGACCTTAACCGCATATTGAGAATGGCGTCTGCTTGTACATCCGTTAGTTTAAATGTATCCATCAAACATTGTTTAACGTGATCTTCTTCACGAATGATGCGGATCACTTCATCAAGATTTAGAAATGCAATTAAATATCCGCCAAGAACTTCTAAACGATGATCAATTTTACCTAAACGGTATTTTGATCGACGGATGAGGACATCTTGACGATGATCGAGAAAAGCTTGTAGAACCTCACGAAGGTTCATGACACGCGGCATTTTGCCGCCTTCAAGCACATTCATATTTAATGAAAAACGACTTTCAAGGTCCGTGAGCTTATAGAGGCTTTCCATAAGCATTTCTGGTTCAATGGTTCTATTTTTGGGCTCAATAACAATACGAATATCTTCCGAACTTTCATCGAGCACATCACCGAGGATAGGCAGTTTTTTATTATAAATAAGATCCGCAATTTTTTCAATAAGTCGGGATTTTTGTACCTGATAGGGAATTTCAGTAACAATGATTTGATACATCCCGCGCGCGCCTTCTTCAACGTGCCATTTTGCCCGCATTCTAAAGCTGCCGCGTCCTGTTTCATAGGCTTGTAAGATATTTTCGCGTGGTTCGACAATCGTTCCACCGGTTGGGAAGTCAGGCCCCTGAACGTATTCGACTAGAGTGGCGATGCGTGCATTAGGTGTTTTAATCAAATGCAATAGCGCTTGGCATAATTCGTCAACATTATGTGGCGGAATGCTGGTCGCCATACCAACGGCGATACCCATCGCACCATTTGCAAGAAGATTTGGAAAATTTGCAGGCATAACGGTCGGTTCTTCTTCTTCACCGTCATAAGTCTCGCGAAAACTAACCGTATCTTTATCAATATCTTCCATAAGGGCGGTTGCTATTTCTGTCATCCGCGCTTCTGTGTAACGCATAGCAGCTGCATTATCGCCATCGATGTTACCGAAATTACCTTGTCCATCTACGAGCGGATATCTAACGGCAAATTCTTGAGAAAGTCTGACCATTGCATCATAGACAGATTGATCACCATGTGGATGATATTTACCAATGACGTCACCGACTACACGGGCACATTTTTTATATCCCGTGTCCGGATTTAATTTCAATTGACGCATAGCGAAAAGCAGACGACGATGTACTGGTTTTAAGCCGTCACGTACATCGGGAAGTGATCGCGACATAATCGTTGAAAGCGCATAAGAAAGGTAACGATCCCCCAGAGTATCACCGAGAGGAACGTTTAAAATGGTATCTTCATTTGTAACTTTATTCATGTGTTTTACTATAACAATCTTACGGCTAGTTTAAAGCTTAAAATGACGAAAAAAACTAGTCTAAGAAATATGATCGATTAACATGCGTCTTGCTTGAGGAATTTTCTTTCCATAAGGGTTAAGCATATGACGTTCCATGAAGAATTCAGTTAAGTGTAGACCATCTAAAATTGCCTGTTTGTCTGTTTTTTTACTTTCTCCGATGAGGAAGCCGGGTAAGGGAAGCATTTTATCTTGATAAGGTTTTCCTGCATCTTGACTTACGGCGCGGCCAGACTTTGGTGATACATAAATTAAATTTTCTGTCAGGCCCGTCGCTGCGCAGCAGTCTAAGTTTAAGCCATAACCAAGCTCTGATAATAACCCTAATTCCCATTTGATAAGGAGAGGCGCCCAATTGGAAATTTCATCATCTGTTGCTTCAAGTGCATCCAATAAGGCAATAAAACCATCAAGCAATGGTTCATGTTTTTCATTTTCAGCAATCGCAAGACATAGAAGCCCAGTGCAGCTATTTAAAGCAGCAAGTTTTCCAGGGTGATATAGATAAGAAACGGCACGTGCATTTTGTAGTTCAACTGAATAAGTACCCAAATGAGTTTCTAAACGTCCACGCCATGTCACGCTAACTTCGTTACCAGGTTGGATGTTACCGCGTTGCCGTCTACCTAGTCCACCTTTGACAATACCGGCATGGCGGCCATGTTCACGGGTAAAGATTTCAAGAATGGCGTCAAATTCACCATATTTTCTTAAAGACAGAATAATGCCTTGATCGCGCCATTCCATTGATTTCTCACATAAATATTATTCGCTATCATATTAGATTAGGATTCGTTAATTTGTAAGACTAGAAATAGGAATATGTTGAGAATTATAGTTAATGGAATATTAATTAATCAATTTTATATTAGCTAAAAATCGGTAACATCAGTTTAAGGGGGTAAAGTGCGCCAAATAAATCAAAAATTTCTAAAGGCAATTATTGAAGCGACGCCAAATGCTATCTACATCAAAGATGAAGATGGTAAGTACCTAATGATCAATGAAAAGGGTGCCAAAACAGTTGGGAAAAAGGTAGAATATTTCATTGGTAAAGATGATAGTGAAATATTCCCAGCGAAACTTGCCAAAAGAGTTATGGAACTTGATCGTTCAGTTTTTGATAGCCAACCACACAATGGTGTAGAAGAGGTGGATGTAGATACCATTTTTTATAGTCACAAATTTATTATAGAAGATGAGGAAAATGGCGAAAGAGTATTGGCAGGTATTTCTACGGATATTTCAAAGTTTAAAAAAACAGAAAATGAATTATTTGATGCAAGGCTAAAAGCTGAAGAAGCCAATAAACATAAAAGCGTTTTTCTTCAAAATATGTCCCATGAATTAAGAACGCCGTTCAATGCGATAATTGGGTTTTCAAGTATTCTTTCCGGTGAAAGCGGAGCAAAGAATGAAAAATTTGAACAGAATTTTGAAGAATACGCTAGGCTTATAAATTCCAGTGGGAAACATTTACTTGCCATTATTAATGACCTTTTGGATCTATCAAAAATTGAAGCGGGGAAACAAGATTTTAGCGAAAATGAAATTGATGTCGCCTACGAAGTTGAATCGTGTATTCAGACTTTAAGAACGCTGGCTCTTGAACATGATATTGTCATCGAAGAAGAAATTCCCGAAGAAGAAATTCTCTTACGCGGAGACGAAAGAATTCTTCGTCAGCTAGTATATAACCTATTATCAAATGCCATTAAATATTCTTATAGTGATAATAAAGTCTTGGTTAAATTATCATACCGCAATAGTGGTGGGTTAGATGTATCAATCATTGATAAAGGCATTGGTATGTCTAATGATGAAATCACCAAGGTAATGATACCCTTTAGGCGAGCCTCACACGTTAAAGAAACAGATATTACAGGCACAGGACTTGGGCTGCCATTGGTTGATGCTTATATAAAATTATTCCAGGGAAATTTAGAAATTCAAAGCGAATTAGGAAATGGAACAAGGGCAACGCTTCATTTCCCAAAAGAAAGAATTCTAAAAGATTAGAACTAGTAAATTAATATTGTCTAAGAAGGCCGATTAATCGTCCTTGAATACGGACACGGTTCGCTGGGTATACTTGTGTTTCAAAATCACGATTTGATGGCTCAAGTGCAATATCAGGACCACGCTTTTGTAATGTTTTGAGTGTTGCTTCTTCCTCGTTGACAAGGGCCACAACAATTTCACCGTTTCGGGCATTTTCACAGCGTTCAATGACAACGCGATCACCGTCTAAAATACCAGCTTCAACCATACTGTCGCCATCAACATCTAACGCATAATAGCTTCCTGAGCCAAGCATAGCAGCAGGAACGCCGATATTTTCAAATTGTTCTAAGGCTTCGATAGGGGTACCAGCCGCAATTTTACCATGAAGTGGAATTTCCAGTGTTTGTGGATCAACATCTTGAGATTTGCCGCCAAAATCCGGTCTAAACAAATTGCTTTCTTGTGATGTGTTATCTTCGTCTTCTGGTAATTTAATAACCTCTAGCGCGCGAGCACGATTAGGGAGCCTTCGAATAAAACCGCGTTCCTCGAGTGCATTGATAAGTCTATGAATGCCGGATTTTGATTTAAGCTCAAGTGCTACTTTCATCTCTTCAAAGGAAGGGGCAACTCCATCTTCACGAAGTTTATCATGAATAAGCATTAACAAAGTATGTTGTTTTTTCGTAAGCATTTAAATCTCCCGTATATCTATATATGTTCTTTTATGTTCTATTTTTATTCTCCTGTCAAGAACAAAGACGAGAACATTAAATTAGGACGATTTTTACTAACTCACCTGCCTTTGCTGGAAGCGCTTTTACATCACGAATGAGCAAACAATTCGCGTCAGACATAGTTTTCAGTAAAGCGCTGCTTTGGCTGAAATTTGCGGAAACAGTTTTTATGCCGTCTTGATTTTCTGTATAAATAGCACGCATAAAATTCATGCGACCACTTCCTTCTTTAATGTCATGATCTAATATGGCGTGGCTGATGGGGTATCCATATTCGCCGAGGCCTTGCATTTTATTCATTGCAGGCAACATAAAATTAACAAAACAAATATAAGCACTTGAAGGGTTGCCTGGCATACCAAAATAATGGATGCCTTTAAAATCACCATAAACAATTGGTTTTCCCGGTTGCATGGCTACTTTCCAGAAATCAACTTTTAAGCCCGCATCTTTTAATACGTCTTTAATAATATCATAATCACCTACGGAAACGCCGCCAATTGAAACAAAAATATCGACGTCTTTTACCTTTGAGATTTTTGCTTTTACGTCGTCTAATGTATCGCGTGCCGTACCGATATTAACAGGAATACCGCCGTTTTCTTTTATTAATGCCATAAAGAGAGGGACGTTAGAATTTACAATTTTATCAGGACTTATTTCTGAACCTACGTCCAGAAGTTCATCACCGGTTGAAAGGATTGCTACTTTAGGTTTCCTATAAACACAAATTTTTTCAACATTACCTGCGGCGATAACGGCAATATGTCTTGCCGTTATTTTTACCCCTTTTTTTAAAAGGATATCATCTTTTTTGAAGTCTTCCCCGATCTTACGGATATTAATGCCTTTGGCGCGGCATTCATTTATCGTGACTTGATTGCCCTCAAAAGAAGTATTTTCCTGCATAATTACTGTATCAGCCCCAACTGGAACAGGGGCGCCAGTAAAAATGCGTAGGGCTTCACCATTTGATAATGACCCGTCAAATGATTTCCCTGCTTGAGATTCATCAATTAATGTTAGCGGTCCGCCAATATCATCAAAGCGAACTGCATATCCATCCATTGCAGATGCCGCAAATGGAGGTTGCGTTAATTGAGAGCGAACATCATCCGCTAAGACTCGTCCAAGAGCATCATGAATTGAAATTATTTCTGTTTCAATTGGATGTGAACGATTTAAAATC
Source organism: Pseudemcibacter sp. (assembly GCF_965661635.1). Taxonomy (NCBI): domain Bacteria; kingdom Pseudomonadati; phylum Pseudomonadota; class Alphaproteobacteria; order Emcibacterales; family Emcibacteraceae; genus Pseudemcibacter; species Pseudemcibacter sp. The sequence continues at coordinate 8,762 of NZ_CBFIEP010000167.1, forward strand.
GTTTCAAGTGCTTCTGGTACTGGGAGAAGGGCCATTTATTATTCCGCGTTATAGGTTCCAGATTTGCCGCCAGATTTGTGTGTTAAGCGTATATCGGTAATTCGCATCGCTTTATCGACGGCCTTACACATGTCATAAATCGCGAGCCCCGCAACAGAAACTGCTGCAAGTGCTTCCATTTCAATACCTGTACGGCCGTAAAGACTAGCGGTTACGGTTATATCAACACAATTTTCGTCAAAATTGCTGACGAGGTCCACTTGAACATTTTGGATCGGGAGGGGGTGACATAATGGAATAAGGTCGGCCGTTTTTTTAGCAGCCATGATACCGGCAAGTCTTGCGACCGTATAAACATCACCTTTTTTAACACCACCCTTTTCAATCAAAGAGAGCGTATCAGCCTGCATATTAATGCGCCCTTTGGCAACGGCGATACGTTTGGTTTCCGCCTTTTCTGATACGTCGACCATACTAGCACGTCCTTGGTCATCCAAATGTGTTAAGTCTGACATCTTTATTTTCCTTTGATCTTTTTTTATAAAGAACCATTCAGCAGATTTTTAGTAGCAAGCTCAACATCGTCCTGACGCATAAGCGATTCACCTATTAGAAAACTATTTATACCACATGTTTCATTTAACATTTTTAAATTTTCGTGGGTGAAAATCCCGCTTTCACTAACCAATGTGCGGTTAGGACCTGCAAGTTTCGCAAGCTCTATTGTGGTTTTTAACGTTACTTCGAATGTTTTTAAGTTGCGGTTATTAACACCAAGAAGGGGTGATTTCAATTTGTGAGCTCGTTCTAATTCATCTGCATCATGGACTTCAATAAGCACATCGAGCCCTTGTTCAATAGCGGTTTGTTCTATTTCTGCGCAGAGCACATCATCAATCATTGCCATAATAATCAATATGCAATCAGCGCCAAGAGCGCGTGCCTCAACGATTTGATAGGGATCAACCATAAAGTCTTTGCGTAGCGCAGGAAGTGAAACAGCAGAGCGTGCCTTTACAAGATATTCATCAGCACCTTGAAAATAAGGAACATCGGTTAGTACACTTAAACAGCTTGAGCCAGCTGTCTCATACGCTTTTGCAAGTGCGGGTGGATCAAAATCAGGGCGGATTAAACCTTTGCTCGGGCTTGCTTTTTTAATCTCGGTAATTAGTCCAAATTTTCCTGCCTTCTCGGCATTTAATAAATTTTGATGAAAACCGCGAACGGGTGATGCTTTTTTCGCATCCTCTTCAAGTTCCGAAATCGAGCGATTTAATTTACACTTTGCAACATGTTCGCGCGTGGTTGCCGCAATTTTAGAGAGAATATCACTCATCTTCTTCGGGCTCCGGTGGCTCTTCGTTGGACATTGTGATCCATGCATCAAGTTTTTCTTTTGCTTTACCACTGTCAATTACATTTGCAGCAATCGAAACACCATCTTTTAAATCTTTTGCTTTACCAGATACAATAAGCGAGGCGGCAGTATTGAGAAGTACAATATTGCGGTACGCATTTTTTTTGCCTTCTAAAATATCGATGATGGCGGCTGCATTAAATTCAGCATCTCCACCTTCAATGTCTTTTAAGCTCGCTCTTTCTAGCCCTGCGTCTTCTGGTGAAACGGTGAATTCATTAACGGTGCCATTTTTATATTCGGCCACATGGGTTTCGCCCGTAATCGTTATTTCGTCAAGTCCGTCTGACCCGGTCACAACCCATACATGTTTACTCCCTAAACGCCCGAGTACTTCGGCCATAGGACGGTTCCATTTTTGATCAAAAACGCCAATAACCTGAAACTTGGTTTCTGCGGGGTTAGAAAGTGGGCCGATTAGATTAAATATTGTGCGGGTTCCAAGCGATGCACGAGCAGGCCCAACATGGCGCGCTGCACTATGGTGACGTGTCGCCATAAGAAAACTTATCCCCAGTTCATCTAGGCATTTTTTAACGATAAACATATCCGCATCAATATTAATACCTAATGTTTCAAGAACATCTGCACTACCGGATTTGCTTGATACGGCACGATTGCCGTGTTTTGCAACCGGAACACCGCATGCTGCAAGTACAATGGCCGCTGCCGTTGATATATTATAAGTACCCGCCGTGTCGCCGCCGGTTCCACATGTATCAACTGCACCAGCAGGTGCTTTGATGGTTGCGGCTTTACTGCGCATGGCTTCCACGGCACCAGTGATTTCATCTAACCGTTCGCCGCGAACTCTTAAGGCCATTAAAAAAGCACCAATTTGTGGTCCCGTCGCATCGCCATCCATCATGTAATTAAACGCATCGCGGGCTTCTTCGCGGCTAAGAATATGGCCTTCAGCTAAGTCTGCGATTTTTTTTTTGAAATCAAGCGACATGTTTATTACCGTCATTATGAAGTTGTGCAAGCGTTAGAAAATTTTTTAATAAATCATGTCCGTGTTCAGAAGCAATGCTTTCCGGGTGAAATTGTACTCCGTGAACGGGGAATTCTTTATGGGATAATCCCATGATAATGCCGTCTTCGGTTTCCGATGTGATTTCAAGACAGTTGGGTAAGGTTGCACGTTCAACAATCAGTGAATGATAGCGTGTTGCATCAAACGGATTTTTAAATCCATTAAAGATTGTTTTGTCATCATGTTTAATTTTGCTTACTTTGCCGTGCATTAAATAAGGCGCATGTGTGACTTTACCGCCATAAACTTGACCGATAGATTGATGACCAAGGCAGACACCTAATATTGGAATAGTGTGTCCCAGTTTTTCAATAATTTCCATGCAGATACCAGCTTCATTTGGTGTCTTTGGGCCGGGGGATAAAATTATACCTTCTGGGTCTTTGGCTTTTAACTCATCAACGGTAATTTCATCATTACGATAAACTTCTGTCTCTGCCCCGATTTCACCGAGGTAGTGATAAAGATTATAAGTAAAACTGTCGTAATTATCGATCAGCACATACATGGTAAGGATACCCTTTATTAAAATTACCCTCTCTTTTACAAAAGATGCTGCAAAAGGTACAACAATAATTTAAGCTTTATTGAAAAATATAATAAAAAACAAATTCAAGGGAAATGCATGATGTCTAAACGTCACTCAATGTTGCTTTTATATTCTATCATTGTTGCAGTTATACTCGGCGCGGCTACGGGCTGGATTATGGGTGAAGATGCGCACATGTTTTCTTGGATGGGGACGCTTTTTCTTAATGCTCTTAAAATGGTTGTGGTGCCTCTAATCGTTGCGGCGATTATAACGGGGGTCTCTTCACTTGGTGATATTCGGAAACTTGGTAAACCTGGTGGAATAACAATTTTATTTTTCTTAAGCAGCATGCTCATCGCTGCCACTGTGGGTATGATTTTAGCAGGTGTTTTTGTGCCGGGCGGTGATTTCCATCTTGTTGCAAAGGATGCAGCAGCACTAAACGCGGAAAATGCGACGACTATTAGCGATGTGATGCTTGGTTTAATATCACCAAATATAATTGCCTCAGCTGCCAACATGGAATTGTTACAGCTTATTGTATTTTCAATTATTTTTGGTGCGGCCTTGACGGTTACTGGCGAAAAAGGGCGCGTCGTTAGTAATTTTTTTGAAAGTTTAAATAATATCATGATGGTGATGGTAGGGTGGATTATGTATCTATCACCATTTGGTATATTTGCCCTTGTTGCTACGCCAATCGCTGAGGCTGGTGGCGGGGAAGCAGTATTGGAAACATTTGCGGCCGTCGGTGGGTATGTTCTCACCGTATTAAGTGGGCTGGTCGTTCAGGCGATTATTTTATTTTTGCTTTTGGTCTTTATTGCGAGACGTGGGATAAATTATTTGGGTGAAATTTCACCCGCACTGCTTACGGCATTTAGCACGTCAAGTTCATCGGCAACCGTGCCACTTTCGATGGATTGCGCGGAAGGTGCAGGATTAAAGAAAAGCCCGGTTAGGTTTGTGATCCCGTTGGGTAGCACCGTAAATATGAATGGCACAGCCGTTTATCAAGGGGTTGCGACAATATTCCTGGCGCAAGTTTATGGTCTTGAGGTGACGTTTGGCAGTTATATTATTATTTCATTATCAACGGCGTTGGCGGCGATTGGATCCGCAGGCATTCCCCAAGGGGGACATATCATGACACTAATGGTTTTTTCCATTGTTGGTATTCCAGCAGAAGGGTTCGGGCTTATTGTTGGCGTGGATTGGTTCCTTGACCGTTCAAGAACGACATTAAATGTATGGGGTGATTTGGTCGGCGCAGCCATCTTGGATCGGTTTATGACCGGTGACACTTAAACTTTTTATGATGGACGCCATCAAGTCTTTCGATTAGCTTATGAAAAACAAATTATAATGAGGGGCGAATATGTCTAATTTTTTCAAAACAATTCTTATAGTATTCTTTACGGTGGTGGGTGTTAATAACGCATTTGCCGATGATTACGATGTCAGAGAACATTATACCAAACACGAATATGCCATTCCAATGCGTGACGGCACAAAAGTATTCACGGCCGTTTATTCACCAAAGGATAAATCGAAAACCTATCCAATGTTGATGGTTAAAACACCGTATTCGATCCGTCCTTACGGTGTTGATAATTTTCCGACCAATTTAGGGCCAAGCGGTGGAGATAACCGGTTTGCAAAAGATGGGTATATTTTCGTTTATCAGGATGTTCGTGGCCGTTTTATGTCGGAAGGTGAATTTCGCAATATGACACCCCATAACCCGAATAAAGGGCCAACGGATCATGACGAAAGTTCCGACATGTATGATACGGTGGAATTTCTGCTTGAAAATGTGGATAATAATAACGGAAACTTAGGGATATTCGGCATTTCTTATCGCGGATTTTATGCGGCATCATCAATCATCGATAGTCATCCAGCCATTAAGGCCGCAAGCCCACAATCACCGATGGCTGATATTTTTTATGGTGATGATTTCCATCATCGCGGTGCATTTTTCCTGCTTGACGCATTTCGTTTTTTCCGTGGATTTGATCAGGATCATAACAATCCTGCCAAACAAGGAAAGCGTGACGCATTCCAATTTCCTGGCAATGATGCTTATAAATTCTTCCTTGAACTAGGTGCGCTTCATAATGTGAATGATAAAATATTCAAAGGAAACAGCCCCTTTTGGAATAAATTGATGGAACATGGTGATTATGATGAATTCTGGCAAAGCAGAAATATTGCACCGCATTTAAAAAATGTGAATGCAAATGTAATGACCGTGATTGGGTCATTTGATGCGGAAGACAGTCATGGTGGTACAGCCATTTATGAAGGCATTGAAAAAAATAACCCACGTACTGATAACTTCCTTGTGCGCGGCCCGTGGTTCCATGGCGGCTTTGTGCGTTCTGCCGGTACAGAGCTTGGTAATGTGCAATTTGATGTTCAAACATCCAAGGATTATAAAGAAATCGACCTTAAGTTCTTTAATCACTATTTAAAAAGTGGTCCTGATCATGAGCTTCCTGAAATGCTTGCCTTTTATACAGGTGAAAACGAATGGCGCAGCCACGATCAATGGCCATCCGAAGAAGCAGAAAATAAAACATTCTATATCCACGATAATGGTGCCATAAATCATGAAAAACCAATGGGTGAGGGGTATGATGAATGGGTCAGTGATCCTGCAAATCCGGTTCCTTATACACAAGAAATCTCAAATGGGCGTTCGCGTGAATATATGGTCGAAGATCAGCGTTTCGCGGGCACCCGACCTGACGTGATGGTTTATGAAACAGAAATACTTACCGATGATTTAACTTTATCGGGTCCAATTGTTGCTGATCTTTATGTTTCGACAACGGGTACCGATGCCGATTTCGTTGTTAAAGTGATTGATGTGTTTCCGGATGATTACCCGGAAATTGAGGCAGCCGAAGACAAATATATGGATGTACCGATGTCCGGTTATCAAATGATGGTGCGCGGCGAAGTGATCCGCGGCAAATACCGTAATAGCTACGAAAATCCGGAAGCCTTCAAATCAGGTGAAGTCACCCAAGTGAAATTTACACTTCCTGATATTACCCATACGTTCAAACAAGGTCATAAAATGATGATCCAAATCCAAAGTTCATGGTTCCCGCTTGTGGACCGGAACCCACAGCAATTCCTAAACATATATGAAGCAAAGGGTGAAGATTTCATCAAAGCAACCCACCAGATACATACATCGGAAGAGTATCCGAGCAGTATCACGGTCGGTGTGATTGAATAGAAACGAAAAAAGGCCGCTAGAGATAGCGGCCTTTTTATCTTAATCTCAGAATTTTTAAATTGCGTCGATCGCGGCTTTCATTGCGTTTAGTGCGCCGTGAAGTTTTCTATGGGTTGTTCCAAGGTTCATACGCATATAGCCGACACCTGTACGGCCATAGTTCTCACCCGGGTTAATATTAACACCCGCTTTTTGAATGAAGAATTTCTTCAGCATATCACCAACGCGGTCATCACCTTCTGGGTCACCAAGTTTCTTAGCAACGGCTTTACAATCAAGCCAAGCGAGGTAAGTTCCTTCGTGAACTTTATATTTCACGTCTTTCATTTCTTCTTTACAGAATTTTTCAAGGAATTTCGCGTTACCGTCCATATATGCCTGCATATCATCCATATATGTTTCGCCGTGCTTATAAGCAGCATTTGATGCAATAATGCCCATTGTATTAAGAAGAAAACGGTTGTGATTACCGATTTTCTTAATACGGCTAAGTAGTTCTTTATTATCCGTGAACATATAGCCTGTACGGTGCGCCGCTAGGTTAAATGATTTACTTGTTGATTTAAGAGTAATGCTGTTCATGGCATAAGCTTCACCAAGTAATGCATATGGTACATATTCCGCATTTTTATTTATGAAATCGCAATGGATTTCATCAGCAATCATAAGTGCATTATATTGGTTGGCAAGATCACCAAGTTTACGAAGTTGATCCGCCGTCCAGCAATTTCCCGTAGGGTTTTGTGGGTTACAAAGAATGATCGCTTTTGCACCGTCTTTAAGAAGACGCTCGGTATCATCATAATCAAAATCATAATTACCATCATCATCAATCACCAAATCACTTTCCGCGAGTTCACAAAGCGCACCGGGAATTACACTAAAGAAACTTGAATAGTTTGGTGTATGAAGAATAACTTTATCGCCCGGATCGCAAACGGTGCGAAGCGCACTTGAAACACCATCAAGAACACCGATACAATTTTCAATTGTGCTTGGGTCGACATCTTGATCGTAGCGTCTTTTGTTCCAATTAACGATATTTTGTTTGTAATCAGCTGGCGGTGCTTCATAACCCCAGTTATGGTGGTTAAGGCGACTTTGTAGAGCCGCTGTGATTTGTGGCATTGTGCGAAAATCCATATCAGCAACACCCATTGGGAATGGAACATCATATGGACGAGCGTTTTTACGGATCATATCCCACTTGAAATCACCCGATCCAATACGGTTAAATTCTTCGTTTAAGTCGTAGGCCATAGACATTGACATATGTCCCATGCCTTTTGCACTTACAGATACGGCCGGTAGGCTCGCTGCACTGGTTAAAAATACAGCCGCACCTGCACCTTTCATGAATAGACGACGGTCTAATTTAGAATTGCTCATTAAAGTTCTCTCCCGCTAATGGCTAAAATATTATTTTAAAATGTTTGCGTAATCCCGAATATTATTTTTATTTTTTGGGATAATCTCGCAGAGAGTGCAATAATGTAACAATATTGTCAATATTTAGAGTGGTGAAACGTTATGAAGAGAAAAATTTTCTAATTATGGACAAATATATGTCCTTTAATAGAATAATATCGCTCACTTTGACACATTCATTGACTTTATGGATGGTTTTGTTAATTAAACCAAACTCAATAACGGGACAATAATTTTTAATAAATCTGGCATCAGAGGTGCCGCCGGTGGTGCTAAACTTGACCGTTTTTCCTGTTATTTCCTTAATACCTTGTTCAATTAGTTCGCTAAGGTCACCTTTTGGGGTTAAAAATGAATCTCCTGAAACATTAATATCTAAAGTATGGTTTTCACTGTGTGTGTTGCAAATATTCGTAATGATTTTCGTTAAACCATCCGCATTTTGTTCACTATTAAAGCGAATATTAAATTTTGCGGTGGCATTCATGGGGATTACATTTGATACTTTATTACCCACATCAATAGTTACAATTTCTAAATTCGTTGGATCAAAGAAATCATTACCTTGATCAATTTCCCATTTGTTCAAATCATCAAGTATTTTGATAAGTCGCGGAATGGGATTATCAGCCAAATGCTGATAGGCAACATGGCCTTGTGTACCATGAACTGTTAGTGTTCCATTTAAACTGCCACGACGGCCAATTTTTGCCATTTCACCAATTTTATGGGTATTGGTTGGCTCACCAACAATGCACATATCCGGAACTTGATTATGTTCCTCAAGCCATTTTAACATCTTTACGGTGCCATTGATCGCAGGACCTTCTTCATCGCCCGTAATCAATAAACTAATAGATCCATCAAAGTCATCTATTTCAGAAACGGCGGCCACAAATGACGCTATACCACATTTCATATCACTGGCACCGCGACCATAAAGAATACCATCCTCAATAATTGCGGCAAATGGATCATGTTTCCAATCATTTAAATCGCCAATGGGAACTACATCCGTATGTCCAGCGTAACATATGTGAGGGGATTTAGTGCCGCGTCTTGCAAATAAATTATCAATATCTGGTGTTCCTTCTTCGGAAAAGGGAAGGCGCGTGCATTCAAAACCGATTGATGTTAATGCTTTTGCTAGCACATCAAGTGCCCCTGCATCATTTGGTGTGAAACTGGGGCATTTAATAAGGTCTTGTGATAAAATAATGGGGTCAATGGACATGATTAATCACACATTTAATCACGAAGCAGATCATTGATCGATGTTTTTGATCTTGTTCGTTCATCCACACGTTTCACGATAACCGCCGCATAAAGACCAGGGCCTGGGGTGCCGTCAGCCATAGGTTTGCCGGGTAATGTGCCCGGCACAACAACGCTATAAGCGGGAACACGGCCCATAAATATTTCGCCAGTTTCACGGTCAATAATTTTTGTCGATGCACCGATAAAAACGCCCATACTAAGAACGGCACCTTCTTCAACGATCACGCCTTCGGCGACTTCTGAACGGGCGCCGATGAAACAGTTATCTTCGATAATGACAGGGCCAGCTTGCAATGGTTCAAGTACACCGCCGATACCGGCGCCACCAGAAATGTGTACGTTCTTTCCAATTTGAGCACATGAGCCAACCGTAGCCCAAGTGTCAATCATGGCTCCTTCATCGACATAAGCACCCAAGTTTACAAAGGACGGCATCAGAACAACATTTGGTGCAATAAAGGCGGAGTGACGAACAATCGCATTTGGAACGGCGCGAAAACCGGCGTTATTAAAATCATCGGTTCCCCATCCTTCAAACTTTGAGGGGACTTTATCGTACCAGCTGCTTTTTTGACCGGGCCCACCGGGTATTCTTTTCATTGAATTTAAGCGAAATGATAGCAGCACAGCCTTTTTAAGCCATTGATTGACGGCCCATTGGTCATTTTCTTTTGAAGCAACACGTGCATTACCGTTATCCATCATGTTTAATGCTTCGTTTACGGCATCACGGATTTCACCTGTTGTATCCGTGTTCAATGTATCGCGATCTTCCCATGCTTGATTGATGGTAGCGATTAATGTCTGATCTGACATTTTAAAAATCCTTTTACGTATTTGTTTTTATATTGTTAATCCAAAAGTCTCGCTTGTACCATAGCGTCTTTAACTTTTACTGATACTACTGACTTAACACTAAACTTACTCATTTTTATTTTCTCCAAAATGTTTTCTTAACGTGTTTAAAAATGTTTTACCCATCACAGGTTTTGATTAACAAGAAGAGCTTTTAAGCAGCAATTCTATATAAAAAGTTAAAGATAAAATTTTAGATATTATTTTCAGTTTTTCTTAGGGGAATACTATAACATATTGGAAGATTTTTAATAAATTAATTCTAATATACGATCTAAAAAATGTGATTATTAGAAATATTTATTAACTGATAAATAAAATAAGAAATATTTTTCTTAAATTGTGAAAATTGTAATTTATTGTAATCGTAGGTTTTTAATGTTCGTTTAATGCATAAATGTAAAAAAAACCTCCTGAGAGAATTACTCAGGAGGTTTATTATTTAAGATTGTATTTTATAAAGTTAAATTGCGTCGATGGCAGCTTTCATAGCATTTAAAGCACCATGAAGTTTCTTGTGTGTTGTTGCTAAATTCATTCGCATGCATCCAGCACCATTTTTACCGTAGTTTTCACCAGGATTTAAATTAACACCCGCTTTTTCAATGAAGAAACGTTGCAATAGATCACCAACTCTTTGTTCGCCGTTAGGGCCGCCAAGTTTTTTGGCTACTCTTGTGCAATCAATAAAGGCAAGGTACGTTCCTTCGTGTACTTTATATTTCACATCTTTCATTTCTTCGGCACAGTATTTCTCAAGGAAATGACAATTGCCGTCAATATAAGCCTGCATATCATCCATATATGTAGCACCATGCTTATATGCAGCATTACAAGCAATCATACCAAGTGCATTTAGGGAGCCACGTTGATGACCGCTTTTCTTTAGATCATCAATCATTTTTTGATTATCAGAGAAAAGATAAGCCACATGTTGTGCCGCTAGATTAAATGATTTACTGGTTGATTTAAGTGTATAACTTGATTGAGCATATTTTTCACCAAGTGTTGCATATGGTGTATATGTTGCATGCTTATTGACAAAGTCACAATGGATTTCATCTGAAATAACAAGAACACCTTTAGAAATACAAAGATCACCCATGGCACGCATTTCTTCTGGACTCCAACAGTTTCCTGTTGGGTTTTGCGGGTTACAGAATAGCATCACTTTAACATCATGCTCGTCAATTTGCTTACCCATTGTTTCAAGATCCATTTCCCAGCGGCCGTCATTTAAGACAAGTGGGTTTTCTAACGAAGAAAATTGTGCATTACGGACAACACTAAAGAACCCAGAATACCCAGGTGTTTGAATAAGGACGGGTGCACCATTAGTGTTATGTAATTTAAGAATAGAGAGACAACCATCAAGAACTCCATGCGCATTTAAGATGCTGCCTGGTTTTACTGTTTGATCATAGCGTTTCGCATTCCAAGCAATAATATTTTCATAGAAGTCTGCCGGGGCAGGTTGATAACCCCAGTTTTGATGCCCCATACGTTTCATTAATGCTTCTGTAATATGCGGAAGTGTTCTGAAGTCCATATCAGCAACGCCCATTGGAAATGGCACATCATGCGGACGTGCTCGGCGGCGCACACCATCCCATTTGCTATCACCGGAACCGATGCGGTTAAATTCTTCATTTAAGTCATATGCCATAGACATAGAAGTATGACCCATCCCTTTTGCATTTGTAGTCGCCGGAACAGCAAGGCCGCCTGCCATAGCACTACCGAATAATGCGGTCGCCCCAGCGCCTTTCATAAAGAAACGGCGGTCTAAAGTTGTTTTTTCTGACATATTGTCACTCCCATTAATTGAATTTATTTTTTTAAACTGTTGCGAAAAAGAGATTGCTACAGCTTTTATGATCTGTCAATGATGCACATATAAAAAAGGCGCCGAAAAGGCACCTTTTTAAGAGAAATTGAAAATTATTTAAATCGTGTCTATTGCTTTCACAATATTATCGAGCGCTAATTTTAACATTTTTTGGTTTGTTGCTAGGTTCATACGCATAAAGCCTACCCCACCTTTACCGTAGTTTTCACCAGGATTGATATCGATCTTGGCATTATCCATGAACCATTCTTTCATATAATCGCCTGTGCGATAAGTTTTAATGCTCGTCACACCAAAGAAGTCTGTTGCAGTTACATTATTAGCCTTATTATATTCAGTTAATTCAATCGCTTTATTTTCAGCATCAAGCTTTTCAAATAATTCACGACAATCAAGCCAAGCAAGGTAAGTACCTTCATGAACTTTATATTTGATTAGTGGAATATTTTCAGCACAATATTGTTCAACAAATTTTGCATTTTTCGTTAAATACGCATTTTGTTCATCAATATATGTATCACCGTGTTTATAAGCTACATTAGACGCTATCATACCCATGATGTTTAGAAGTAACCGTTGGTGACCACCCTTAAGAACTTTATCAATATATTCACGGTTATCAGAGAACATATAACCTGTGCGATGCGCGGCTAAGTTAAAGGATTTACTGGTTGATTTATAAGTAATACTATTCTGTGCGTATTCTTCACCCAATGAAGCATAGGGTACATATTTATTTTCACCCATTATAAAATCACAGTGAATTTCGTCGGCAAGAACAAGGACGCCGTATTTATTACAAATATCACCTACTGAGCGCATTTCATCAGCGGTCCAACAATTCCCCGTTGGGTTTTGAGGATTACATAGGATGAATAATCTTGCACCATCTTTAACGTGCTGTTCAAAATCGTCTAAATCAATTTCATAACGACCATTAACAAGCTTCATTTCATTTTCGGCTTCGTGCATTCCCGCCTGATGTATCGTTGTAAAGAAGGAGCTATAAGTTGGTGTTTGAACGATGACTTTGTCGCCTTCTTTACCAAAGGCCATTAATGTACTTAATACGCCATCTAAGACACCAACACTATTTAAGATATTACCTTTAGGAACGTCTGTATTATAGCGACGTTTATTCCATGCGACCGTATTGTCAGGCAAATCAAGTGGCGGTATTTCATATCCCCAATTTTCAGTTTCAAGACGTTTTTTAAGAGCCGCTGTAATTTGTGGCATTGTTCTGAAGTCCATATCGGCAATCCCCATACCAACATCTAACTGTTTGCCGGGGTTAGACATTTTAATCAGATCAAATTTGATACTATTCTTACCGACACGGTTATAGCCTTCATCAAAGTTTACACCAGTCGACATGGGTGTTGATTGTCCCAAACCAGCCGCAAATGATGAAGATGAGCCAATTGCTGCGCCCCCAAGTAATGCTGCTGCACCGGTTCCTTTCATAAAGAAACGGCGGTTTAATTTAATATCTTTTGTCATTAAATTTCCTTCTTCCGATTTTTATTGCGTTATGCCTAGCATTAAAATGTTTCTGGTGTCAACATAGGTGATATTATGTTTTAATTTTAAGAATGCTAAATTTTTTCTATGAAGCGAAACAATAGAATACTATAAAATAATAAGAATAATGATTCACACATAGGCCAATTTCGCATGCATAAAAATATAACAAATAACAATTCGCCAGCGAAAGCGCCAAAGGAAGGATCAAAAAAGTCCCCACCTAAACAGCAAAACCGTTCTAATAATAACAGAAATCGAAATAACAATAGAAATCATTTTAAGAATCAACAGAACAAAGGGCATGTTTACGGCGTTGTTGATTTAGGTACGAATAATTGCCGCTTGCTTGTTGCGGTTCCGCAGCAAAATGGTTTCCGAGTGATTGATAGTTTTTCACGTATAGTTCGATTAGGTGAGGGGTTAAAAGAAGAAAAAAGAATTTCCGATCAGGCAACGGAACGGACGGTTTCAGCATTAAAAATCTGTATGGATAAAATGAAACGTCGTGGCGTTACCCGAATGTGGAATGTTGCTACTCAAGCCTGCCGTGAAGCAGAGAATGGTGATCATTTTGTCAAAACCATCGAAGAGCAAGTAAAAATTAAGCTTGATATTATTGATCCGAAAGAAGAAGCGCGTCTCGCTGTAATGGGTTGTAAAGCTTTGCTTGATACCAATTATAATCGCGGCATCGTTTTTGATATTGGTGGTGGAAGCACGGAAATTATTTGGATTGAATATAACGAGAAACGCATTCCAGAAATTATTGATTGGATTTCAATCCCATTGGGCGTCGTGAACCTCTCAGAAGAATATGGTACAGAAAAAGTATTGCCCGCCGAACATTATCAAGAAATGAAAGAGCGCGTAAAAGAGCATATCGTGCCATTTGAAGATAAACACAACATTCGTTCGTCAATTGATGAAAATAGAGTTCAATTGATGGGAACGAGCGGTACGGTGACAACTCTGACCAGTATGCATTTAAATCAAGCCGTTTATGATAGAAATGAAGTCGATGGTGCATGGATGAAAAGTAAGGATCTCGTAAATCTTTGCACTGATTTGGCTAAACTTGATTATAAAGAGCGACTTGCGCTTAATAATATAGGGAATGACCGTGCGGAGCTTGTGGTTGCGGGGTGCGCAATTTTTGATGCTCTGATTGATGTATGGCCCATTGATGACTGCCGCGTAGCTGATCGAGGCATCCGCGAAGGCATGCTTCACCATCTTATGGATGAACAGCGCCGCATTAATAAGGCAAAAAGAAGAAAAAGATCACGTCGAAGTTATTATTTAAAACGTAACAATAAAAATAACGCGGAAGAACCAACCAATGATTAAGAAGCCTAAGATCAATAAATCTGGTAAGGTTGCACGCGTTGATCCGCGTGGTATTGTACGCGGTGAAAAAACGCGCGTAAAAACGGCCCGTTATAGGAAATCATCATCGACTAGGTGGTTGCAACGCCAATTAAATGATCCCTATGTAGCCGCGGCGAAAAGAGACGGATACCGAAGTCGAGCGGCTTATAAGCTTCTTGAGCTTGATGATCGTTTTTCATTTTTGCATGGTGTCCATACAGTTGTGGACCTCGGTGCGGCGCCAGGCGGCTGGACGCAAGTTGCCCGTCAACAGTGCGCAGGAGATGTGAGCATTATTGGAATTGATTTGCTAGAAGTGGCACCAATTCCAGGTGCAACATTTCTTGAAATGGATTTTACGACTGATGAAGCTGAGAAAGCTTTACTTGATTTAATAGATGGCCCCATTGATCTTGTGATGTCTGATATGGCCGCCGCAACCACAGGGCACCAAAATACAGATTATATTCGAACATTAGGACTTGTTGAACTCGCATTTGACTTTGCCAAAAAAACACTAGCAAAAAATGGTACTTTTGTTGCTAAAGTTTTTAGCGGTGGTACGGATACCGCACTTTTAAAAGATATTAGAGCAAACTTTACAAAAGTGCGCCATTTTAAGCCGCCAGCCAGTCGTTCAGAAAGTAAAGAAACCTATTTAGTGGCTCAAAGGTTTAAGAAAAGTTCATAAATATATGAATTTTTAAAGTTTTCGACACAATATTTTGTTTTATCTTTGACCTTTTAGGCGAATCTTGTTATCTCAGCGTTCTTTGTTGGATAGGAAAAATTATGAATATTCGCGAAGCACTCACATTCGATGATGTCCTGCTTGTTCCTCAAGCGTCTGAAATACTCCCGCGCCAAGTTAAATCACGGTCAGCACTAACCAAAACGATCACTTTGAACATCCCGCTTTTATCTGCGGCGATGGATACGGTTACTGAAGCCAATATGGCTATTGCTATGGCACAAGCTGGTGGGTTAGGGGTTATTCATAAAAACCTTTCTATTCAGGAACAAGCGACCGAAGTGCACCGTGTTAAAAAATTCGAAAGCGGGATGGTCGTTGATCCGCTAACTATTTATCCGGATCAAACATTAAACGAAGCATTTGACCTTATGAGTAGTGCAAAAATATCCGGTGTTCCGGTTGTCGAGCGAAACACAGGAAAGCTTGTTGGTATATTAACAAACCGTGATGTACGTTTTGCAACCAATATGATGCAGCCAGTAAGTGAATTGATGACATCGGAAGGATTGGTTACTGCTAAAGCAAATGTTTCAACCGAAGAAGCAAAACAGCTTTTACATCAAAACCGTATTGAAAAAGTTATCATTGTTGATGATGAATATAAATGTATCGGCCTTGTTACCGTTAAGGATATCGAAAAAGCAAAATTACATCCGGAGGCCTGTAAAGACGAAAATGGAAGATTACGAACGGGTGCTGCCACATCGGTCGGTGATGATGGATTTGAACGCGCAGAAGCATTGATAGATGCGGGCGTTGATTTCCTTGTTGTAGATACGGCACATGGCCATTCGCGCGGTGTTCTTGATACGATTGCTCGTATTAAAAAACAATATCCCAATGTACAAATTTCTGGTGGTAATGTAGCGACGGGTGATGGTACTCGTGCTCTTGCTGATGCTGGGGCTGATGTTGTTAAGGTCGGTATTGGACCGGGCTCAATATGTACAACACGGATAGTAGCGGGCGTAGGCGTGCCACAATTAACTGCAATAATGGATGCCGTTAAGGTCGCAAAAGAAGTGGGTGTATCCATTATTGCTGATGGGGGTCTAAAAACATCAGGTGATATTGCAAAGGCAATGGCAGCGGGTGCGAATGCGGTTATGGTTGGGTCATTATTGGCTGGTACAGAAGATGCGCCAGGTGAAGTATTCCTTCACCATGGACGTTCTTATAAATCATATCGCGGTATGGGGTCACTTGGTGCCATGAGCCGTGGATCAGCGGACCGTTATTTCCAAGAAGATGTTACCGATAACCTTAAGCTTGTGCCGGAAGGTATTGAAGGACAAGTGCCTTATAAGGGTCCAACGGGCAATATGATACACCAACTCGTTGGGGGACTTAAGGCGGCGATGGGCTATACGGGCAGCGCATCAATTAGCGATTTTCATAAAAATGCTGAATTCGTCAAAATTTCAGGTGCGGGTTTACGTGAAAGCCACGTGCACGACGTAACAATTACAAGAGAATCGCCGAATTACCCGTCGAATTAGGAATTAAACATGCTACCATCCGCCAGAATAGAAGCCGTAATCGAACTTACGGCCAAGGTCGCGCATTCCTTAAAGGAAAATGGCCCAGCCGCTGATGTTCTTGTACGTCAATATTTTAGTAGTCGTCGTTATGCAGGTTCTAAGGACCGTCGCCGTGTCACCAACTTGGTATACGATATTATCCGCCGCTGGGGTTTTTTAAATGATATAACTTCTGGTGATCCGCGCCTTATGGTTATGGTAGAATTAAAGTTAAGCGATGATGACCCAAAGAAATATTTTACGGGTGAAACTCATGCCCCTGATAAAATTACTTCCCAAGAAGAAAGGTTTCTTGAAACTGTTGTTTCGGAAAGTGAAGAGCATCACCGTTTAAATTACCCAAAATGGTTAGAAGAAAATCTAAAAGAACGTTTTAGTGAAAAATTTGTTCAGGAAATGAATGCATTAAATGAACGTGCGCCTTTGACTTTAAGAATTGCGAGAGATGCACCGAAAATTATAGAATATTTGGTTGATAAAGAAATCCAATACGAAAAAGGTGTTCATGCTAATAGTGCTATTATTTTAAAGGATCAAGTACAAATACGCGATTGGCCGATCTACAGA
>NZ_CBFIEP010000168.1:0-2398 GCF_965661635.1 Pseudemcibacter sp.
CTTGGTGATCTTGGCCAAGTACATTTGGCCCAAGCCAATGTCAGAAATAAACCTTCAATTGAAGCCGCTATTAATGGTGCTGATCATGTCGTAAACTTGGTTGGGGTGCTTTTTGAAAGTGGAAAACAGTCATTTGGTAAAATTCATGATGAAGGTGCGGGGCTTGTCGCAGAAGTTGCCGCTGCCGCGAATGTTAAGTCGCTGGTTCATATGTCGGCAATAGGTGCAGATGACGAATCTGATTCAAAATATGCAAAATCAAAAGCGGCGGGTGAAAAAGCAGTTTTAAAGAATTTCCCAAATGCCTCTATAATTCGCCCAAGTGTTGTATTTGGTGCGGATGATAATTTCTTCAATAAATTTGCAGCGATGGCAAAATCATTTCGCATGTTGCCAGTAATCTGCGGTGACACTAAATTCCAAACTGTATATGTTGGTGATGTTGCAGATGCGATTGTTTCCATTATTTCAGATGAAGATCACGCCGGTAAAATTTATGAATTAGGTGGGCCAAAGGCTTATAGTTTCCGAGAACTGCTTGAAATGGTGAATAAAGTCACAGAACAAAATGTTCCGCTTATTACAATTCCAATTCAAATGGCATATTTTCAAGCATTTTTCTTTGGTATGCTGCCAAATCCAATGGTTACCATTGACCAAATGAGATTATTAGAAAAAGATAATGTGGTATCAGATGATGCATTGAAGCTCTCTGATCTTGGGGTTGAAGCGACACCACCAGAAGCTATTATTCCGAATTATTTATTTCTTCATCGTCCAATGGGACAATTTAGAACGGTTCAGTGATCTAAATTTTAATAACCAGTAGGGTTTTTAGATTGCCAATTCCAGGCGTCCTTTACCATTTCAGTTAGACCGCGTGTTGCCTGCCAATTTAATTCTGTCTTCGCACGTGATGCATCGGCGTATCAGCTGGCAATATCCCCTTGACGGCGAGGGGTGATTTTATAGGGAATTTTAATATCATTGGCATCTTCAAAAGCCTTAGTCATATCCAAGACGCTATAACCGTTACCAGTGCCAAGATTATACGTAACCAAGCCGGGTTTTTCGGTTAATTTTTCTAGTGCTTTTAAATGGCCGGCGGCTAAATCCATCACATGAATATAATCACGAACCCCGGTACCGTCTTTAGTATCATAGTCATCACCAAATACGGATAATTCAGGATATTTTCCGGCGGCAACACCTGTAATATAGGGCATTAAATTATTTGGTATGCCGCTTGGGTCTTCGCCGATCATACCGCTGTCGTGGGCGCCAACAGGGTTAAAATATCGAAGGCGAGCAATATTCCAAGTGTGATCAGACTTACTTAAATCTTCTAACATTTGTTCGATCATCAATTTTGATGTGCCATATGGATTGGTTGTGCCGCCTGTTCTCGCGCTTTCTGGAATTGGAACAACTTCAGGGTCGCCATATACTGTGGCGGATGAACTAAAAACAAGTGTTTTTACATTTGCTTTTCTCATTGCATTACAAAGGATTGTCGTCCCACCAACATTATTATCATAATATTCAAGTGGTTTTTCGTTACTTTCTCCAACGGCTTTTAATCCGGCAAAGTGAATAACGGCCCCAAATCTTTTGCGAGCAAATAATTGGTCGAGTGCTTCATGATCTCTGATATCGATCTCGAAGAAATCAAATTGATTTATTCCAGTAATATTACGTATGCGATTAAGTGATTCTGTGTTTGAATTGCATAGGTTATCAATGACCGTGACATTATGTCCCGCTTCTAAAAGCTGGAGAACTGTATGGCTTCCGATATAACCTGTGCTACCTGTCACTAAAATATTCATCGATTCTTTCCTGTTTTTAATGCTTAATGTTATATTTCAAGCTACTCACATAAGTACACATAAATTTGACTTGCGTGTTATAATTGAAAGAGTGTAAGTGAAGACTATGAATAAATTATTATCTTATCGCGCGATAGGCGCATTTTTTGTGTATTTAATTGCTTTTGTAAATATTTCATTTGCAGAAGTAGTTCGTACTGATTTGGCGCAACTGGGACTTCATACGGATAAAACGTCGGTGGCACCTGGTTCGGAATTTTCGGTGATCATCGAAATGGACCCTGATGAGGGATGGCATGGTTACTGGGAAAACCCTGGTGATGCCGGACTTAAACTTGAAATGGAATGGCAAATACCTGATGGTGTTGAAATTGATGCGTTACAGTTTAAAACGCCTCATTTAATACCATTTGAAGAAATTGTTTCCTATGGTTATGAAGGAAAAGTTACGATCGTTGCTGATGGAAGGGTTTCCGAGGATTTCGTGGGCGATAATGTCGTATTAAACGGCAGCGCATTTTGGCTAATATGTTCTGATGCGCTTTGTGTGCCGCAAGATGCTAAAATTA
>NZ_CBFIEP010000169.1:0-3201 GCF_965661635.1 Pseudemcibacter sp.
ATTGAAACGGACTTTTGGTCCCCTTTTATGATGGCCGACGCGGGTGCGTCGAATTGGGGAAGTCGGTTTCCATCTACCAGAATATGATCTACTTTTCGGGGTAAATTTGCGACCGCGCGCTGCATCGCGAGCATGGTTGCATGCAGGATATTAAGCTCATCAATTTCTTCTAAACTTGCTTCACCGAAAGCGCATTCTGCGGTGGCGAGTATCTCTTTTGAAATAATGGCACGTTTTTTGGCATTCAACTTTTTTGAATCGTTTAAGCTGTGGGGAATATTTTCGGGATCAAGGATGACGGCAGCCGTAACCACCGGACCGGCGAGGGGGCCGCGCCCAACTTCATCAACACCGCAAATAATTGCGTCTGGTGCGCCTAATGAACGTTCAATATCAAAGCTAGGTATTTTCAAATCAGTGGTTTTTTTCATAAAGGGACTATAATCTTGGTGAAATAGTTTATAAAGTCCAAAATATGAAACTATCAATCATCATACCCACCTTAAAATTTGATGATCGTCTTGAACGATTGGTCATGAGCATCCCGCAAGAGCTTAGAGAGCGGGTAATTATTGTTAATGGGGGACCGGAGACATATTCATTTAAAGAATTAAATGTAATCAACAGCAATCCGGGACGTGGGTTGCAACTCGCGACGGGTGCCAATTTTGCCAGTGGGGAGTGGTTATTCTTTCTGCATGGCGATAGTCAGCTTCCTAAGAGTTGGTTGAAAGTTTTGGCAAAACATGTTGAACATGATCCTGATAAGGCATTTACCTTTAGACTTAGGTTTGATGATCAGGGGTTCTTTCCAAGGTTACTTGAATATTGGGTACGGTTTCGGTGCTTTGCTTTTGCACTTCCTTACGGCGATCAGGGACTTTTTATATCAAAGGATCTTTATGATGATATCGGCGGTTATAAGGATATGCCATTGATGGAAGACGTGGATATCATTAAACGCATTGGCAGTGCGAGATTAATTGTTGGATCAGATGAGGTTATCACATCAGCGGAGAAATATAATAAATACGGTTATCTATTACGTATGATATGGAATGGCTTTTGTTTGCTTCTTTATAACCTCGGTGTTGATCCCGCAACCATTAAGAAGATTTATTAAGATGCAAAAAGGAACTTTGGTCATATTCGTGAAAGCGCCGCAGATGGGGCGGGTTAAAACGCGTTTGGCGCGTGATATCGGTCAATTTCACGCATGGCGATTTTACCGTAATACCGTGACGGGACTTATCAAACGTGTCGGTGAAGGAAATTGGAACACCGTCCTTTGCGTTTCCCCTGATGGATATAAGGGTACTTTCTTCGATGATAGATATCCTATCATCGCACAAGAGGGCGGAGATCTGGGGCAACGCATGCAGCGGGTTTTTGATACTGTGAATGATGGACCATTGGTCCTTATTGGTGGTGATATTCCTTCCATTAAAAAGTATCATATTGAAAATGCATTTGATGTCTTAAAAGACAGTGACATTACATTTGGCCCCGCGACAGACGGCGGATATTGGATGGTAGGCCAGCGCCGTAGGCGCGCCCGCACTTCGCCATTTCATGATGTCAGATGGTCAACGGAGCATACATTAAGCGACACGGTCGAAAACATTGACCCATCCAATAGAATTAGTTTCACGGATATTTTAAGTGACGTTGATGAAGGTGGGGACCTTTAATTAAGGCTTCATCATTCTGGTGGAACGGGAAGGGTGATGGTGAAGGTGGTGCCTCGGTTGAGTTCGCTTATGACGGAGATGTTGCCGCCGTGGAGTTCTACTAACGCCTGACACAAAGCAAGGCTTAAACCCATATCGCCCGCAAATGTATTGCTGCCAACGGTTGGTTTTGAAAAATGGTCGATCATGATGTTTAAGGCGGTAGGTTCAATGCCAATGCCCGTATCAGATATGGATATTTCAATCATGTTTCTTAATTGGTCGCTGCTAATTTGAATGAGACCGCTGTTTGAATATTTAATGGCATTGTCAATGAGGATCGAAATGATTTTGGTAAATTTCTCTTCTTCGGCAAAAATTGTATAATTGCTTTTTCTTATGTTGAGAGTAAGTCCCTTTTTGCTCGCATCATTTAGGTAAGGGGAACATATTTTATTTATGGCCTGATCTAAATCGATCTGGGCCCCCCTTGCCGTCATCATGCCGGCTTCAATTTTTGATAGATCAAGCATGTCATTAATCAAAGCAAGAAGATTCTTACCGGCTACATCCATTTTAAGGGTGTATTTTGAAAGTTCTGTTAAAGCGCCATCTAGTTTGATTGTGAAGTCTGCTTTCGTAATTTCCTTATTATCCAGTGCATTGATCAATGCTTTTACTTTTGGCATTTTTTCAGGTGTTTTTAATAATGGTGTATAGCCCAGTATAATGGTTAACGGATTTCTGAGTTCCTGAGACATAATATTTAAGAAGTCTGATTTCGTTCGATTCGCTGCTTCGGCTTGCTGGTAGATCTGATGTAAATTGATAAGCAGACCAACGATGACAGCCATATAGCTTAAAATTTTAAGGTAATGACCCATATTTGCCGTTAAATCAAATAGCTCATCGGAAAATGGCATATAGAAAAATTGACAAATAAAATTAAGAAGTAGCGATAAAACCAAACAATATTCAAAGGTGTTCGTTTTCCAATGACCCTTATAATAATATCCCAGCAAAGCGACAGCAAAGAGAATGGCCGGGATAATTTCAAGGGGACGCGCAAGCCCGGATAATGAATAGAGTTCAGGCATAATGGGTGCATAAGTGAAAAATAAGAATGTCGCGATTGTTAGGAATATTGAAATCGCGAGATAATTCTTTTCTTTTTCCAGCTCTGATTTAAATAATTTCTTTTGGTACCGCCAAGCGACATAGCTTAATAGGAGAAATGCTGAAAGAAAGTATCTTGGTGCAAGCCAGCTCCAAGGGAATTGTATTATAATTTCGTCTACCGAAGAGGCCGTTAAGGTTATGTGTGCAGAGATGCCGTGAAAGGCTTCAAAAAAAAGATGTCCCTAAAAAGCCGGTGCCGATAAAGAGGATGATATCATCTTTTTTGGAATAATATCTGACCAGAGCAAGAATACTAATAAAAAGCGCCAGTGAAGTTGATAGTATTTCAATAAGAGAATGGAAGAGCACACTGCTGGGTGTATTAACGTTGTTAAATATCAAATTCAGGGGG
>NZ_CBFIEP010000170.1:0-35296 GCF_965661635.1 Pseudemcibacter sp.
AACGTGAAGTAGCGCGCTTGGCTTCCATTGAAGGACGTCAGGGAAGGGTTGAAAACCTGACTGTCGCCTCTATGTTGGTTTCCTTTATTCCGCGAAATATTTTTCAAAGCCTCTCTGGCGCTGCGGGGCCAATGTCAATTATTTCTGTTGTTGTCTTTTCCATTTTATTTGGGATAGCAGCATTAAAAGCAATGAAAGAACATCCAGAACATAAAGACGCCTTTAACAAGGGAATAGATGTTCTTCAAACGATTGTTATGAAGCTTGTGCAAATGGTGATGTCCTTTACCCCATATGGTGTTATGGCTTTGATGAGCAAGCTGCTGAATGATAACTTATTTATATGAGATATGGCGGCGTGCTTAGTAATGGGCACGTCGTTTTTTTATGAACGATATTGAACAATTATCATCCCGAATTCGTGCATGTACAATATGCAATGATTTTTTACCCCTTGGTCCTCGTCCGGTCATTCAAGTGAGCGCTAATGCGAAAATTTTAATTGTTGGTCAAGCGCCTGGTATTAAGGTTCATGAAACAGGCATTCCTTTTAATGATCCAAGTGGTGACCGTCTGCGCGAATGGATGGGTATAAATAAAAAAGTTTTTTATAATGCTGATAAGGTTGCAATTATACCAATGGGGTTTTGTTATCCAGGCACAGGAAAATCTGGGGACCTACCACCAAGACCAGAATGCGCGACCGAATGGCGGGATAAATTACTCTCTAAAATGACTAAGGTTGCGTTAACATTAATGATAGGTAATTAGGCCATCAATTGGCATTTAAAAAATCAAAAGAAAAAGACGCTAACAGAAACGGTCAAGTCAAATAAAGATTATGGTGTACATATAATGGTCTTGCCTCATCCGAGTCCCAGAAACAATATATGGCTTAAGAAAAACCCCTGGTTTGAAGTGGATATCCTCCCTGAATTAAGGTGTAAGGTAGGAAAATTACTGATCTGATATAAAAAGTCGTTGAATTGACTAACTTTCCTTTGACAGAGGGGGGCAAGAAAGATTAAATCCAAGTATATTTAAATCGGGGCGTAAGTGCACCCAAATCTTTACAAAAAAGGAAAATAGAAATGCTATTCAGTGGTTTGGCCCCAATGGGTGATGATCCAATTTTGCTGGTCTCAAAAATGTTTCGTGAATGCGATAACCCGAACAAAGTTGATCTTGGTGTTGGCATTTATAAGGATGCTGAAGGGCACACTGCTATTTTAAATAGTGTTAAAAAAGCTGAAAAATATTTGGTCGAAAATCAGGAAACAAAAACATATCTTTCTCCCGCAGGAAACCCTGATTTTAATTCTTTAGTTCAAGAAATGATGCTTGGGAATGATCATGTAGCTGTAGAAGAAAACCGCGTTTCCACTTTTCAGACACCAGGCGGTACTGGCGGTGTGCGTATTGGACTTGAGTTCGTTAAAAAATGTAATCCAAATGCCAACGTTTGGATTTCTGCGCCGACTTGGCCGAACCATACAGCCATAACAAAATCGCTGGGCTTAACACCAAAAGACTATCGTTATTATGATATTAAGGGCGGTGAGTTTCTTTATGACGGAATGTTGGAAGATTTGGGTAGTGCTGAAAAAGGCGATGTGGTCATTTTGCATGGGTGTTGTCATAACGCTTCTGGCGCTGATCTCAGTCATGAACAATGGAATGAGCTTGCTGACTTAATGAGAGAACGCGGACTTATTCCCTTTGTTGATTTTGCTTATCAAGGGTTTGGTGATGGTATAGGAGAAGACAGTTATGCAGCAAAATTGATGGCAGAGAAATTACCTGAGGCCTTGATTGCAAGTTCGTGTTCGAAAAACTTTGCGATGTATAGGGACCGCGCTGGTGCCATTACATTGGTTTCTTCTTCATCAGATATACATAATACCAACGCATCACATTTACTTGGTGCGGTTCGGGCCAACTATTCAATGCCACCTGATCATGGTGCTGCGGTTGCAGCATATATCCTTGGCAATGCTGAACTAAAGTCTGAGTGGATCGCAGAAGTGGATAGCATGAGAAATCGTGTTAAAAAAATGCGCACTCTTTTTGTTGAGTTAATGAATGAAAAAGCCCCAAATAGTGGCTTTGGTTATATTGCCGAGCAAAAAGGCATGTTCTCTTATTTAACTTTAACATCTGATCAAATACAGACGTTGATTAATGAATATTATATTTTCTTCATGGGTAATGGGCGTGTAAATATGGCAGGCCTAACGGAAGATAACATTGGTTATGTGACAGACGCGATAGCGTCCTTATTTAGTTCATAGGTCAAATGAAAAAATGGTCTGACATATTGCCGAATGGGCGTCCTTTCATTAAAATGCAGGGGTTAAGAAATCATTTTGTGATATTCGATGGACGTGAAACCTCTTTTAGTCCGAGTATGGATGAAATTATTTCTATATGTGACCCCTGTGTTGGCGTGGGAGCAGAGCAGTTGTTGGTCATAGAGCCAGTGACTAAAGCCGGTGTTCGTGCTTATGCGCGCGTTCGCATTTATAATCCTGATGGCCCTGAAGTGGAAGCATGTGGCAATGCGACAAGGTGCGTCGCTAAATTATTATTTGATGAATCGGGCCTTGATGAATTTGGTTTAGAAATTAATTTTGAAATACTTCACTGTCAAAGAGTAGGTGAAAATATTAGTGTAGAAATGGGTAAAATTTCTATGGAATGGGATAAAATTCCCCTTGCCCATGAATGTGATTCACTGCATGTGGATATCAGCGATAATGGTGTAAGTGATGGTGTTGCGGTGAATGTTGCAAACCCACATTTGGTATATTTTGTTGATGATTTTAATGCGGTAGATCTGGCGTCTGTGGGTGAAAGTATTCAATCAAATGAATTGTTGCCTGAATCTGCTAATGTGGGGTTGGCGGAAATTTTAGATCATGAGAATATTAAGTTTCAAGTCTATGAAAGGCCGGGCGTTTTAACCCAAGCGTGTGGAAGCGGTTCTTGTGCTGTCGTTGCGGCCGCATTTAAGAGGGGTCTTATTCCGGTTGCCACTGCTAATGTTCATATGCCGGGTGGCACTTTAACGATATCTTACAAGGATGAAATTACTCCTGTAATGACAGGTCCGGCAGAATATTGTTATAGTGGGTTTTTGAAAATTTAAAGGGAATAAGATGAAAAGTTGGATAGTGATATTGATAGCAGGATTAATTGCATCATGTTCTTCTGAAAATACAATTGATGAAAAACAAAAAGCCGTCGATCAAATTTTCGCTGATTTTCAAAATGGTATGCCTGGTGCGGCCGTAATGGTGATCGAAGATGGTGAAATTATTTTGCAAAAAGGCTATGGCTTGGCTCGTGTCTCTGACCAAACGCCGGTCACTGATGATACAAATTTTCGATTGGCTTCTGTCACGAAACAGTTTACTGCGATGACCATTTTACAACTTATTGAACGTGGCCAACTGTCTTTTGAGACTTCATTGACGGATATCTTTCCTGATTTACCTGAATATGGTCAAGTAATTACAATTAGGCATATGCTGCAACATTCATCCGGTATCAAGGATTATGGACCAATGTCATCAATGGACCTTGGACGGCAATTTAATGACCAAGATGTAGTAGATTATCTTATGACATTGGATGATGTTGATTTTAAAGTAGGCGAGAAGCATGTTTATAGCAATTCAGCGTATGTGACTTTCACCAAAATTCATGAGAAAATCACAGGTCAACCTTGGCATGAGTACGTTAAAGAGAATATTTTTGATCCTATCGGTATGTCAAATTCACTTGCCTTCGTTGATGGCGTAAATGCGGTGTCAAAACGTGCTTATGGTCACACGGTAGAAGATAATGGTAATATTTTAGAAACAGACCAGAATAAATGGAGCGCAATGCTCGGGGATGGTGGTATTTATTCTAATTTAAATGATTTCTACAAATGGGATCAGGCGCTTTATAGGGATCAGCTTTTAAGCCAGAATATGATGGATGCCATGTTTACTAACCAGAAAACCAATGACGGCATACCAATGAATTATGGATACGGTTGGCGACTAGAGACATATAAAGGTATGGAAATTCATTACCATACGGGGAGCTCTATTGGATTTAGAAATATTTATTACCGAATTCCGTCTAAGAATTTTTCAATAGTGATTTTTAGAAATCGTGATGAAGGAAGCGAATTCAGCAGTCTCGAATATGCTCATAAAATGGTAGACGTATTCTTTAACTAGCCTATAGACCAGAGTAGTTCACCACCCGCGCGAAACGGCACACACTCTTCGTCGCCAAAAGGAAAGACTTCTGGAATGGGTACTTTTTTACGAGTGAGAGTTATTTTTTCACGATTTCTAGGAAGACCGTAAAAATCAGGCCCGTTAAAACTGGCGAATTTTTCTAGTTTATCTAGGGCTTCTGCTTTATCAAAAATTTCAGCGTATAATTCAATTCCACCGTGGGAAGTATAAATGCCGGCGCATCCACAGGCGTTTTCTTTGGTGTGTTTGGTATGCGGTGCACTGTCGGTTCCTAAAAAGAATTTTTTATTGCCGCTAGTAGCAGCCTTGATAAGGGCTTTGCGGTGGGTTTCTCGTTTTAAAACGGGCAAACAATAATGATGAGGGCGAATACCGCCTTGGAAGAGCGCGTTACGATTTAATAACATATGATGAGCCGTAATTGTTGCGCCAACATTTGGGCCTGATTTTTCAACTAATTTAACAGCATCGGCCGTGGTAATATGTTCGAAAACCACTTTAAGCTCGGGAAAATTTTTGATGATTCCTTCCAGGAATTGTTCAATAAATACTCTTTCTCGGTCAAAAATATCTACGTTAGGATCTGTGACTTCACCGTGCACAAGAAGTGGAATTCCTTCTTCTGCCATGGCTTCCAGAACATCATAACAGGCAACAATATCGCTTACACCTTTTGAAGAATTGGTTGTTGCCCCAGCGGGATACCATTTAACAGCGTGGACAAATCCGCTTTCACGTGCCTTTTTAATTTCAGATGCATTGGTTCGATTGGTTAAATATAAAGTCATTAACGGATCGAATGTTAGTTTATGAATGGCCGGAAGAGCATCAATGATACGGTCACGATATTCTGAGGCTAGTTTTACGGTGGTGACAGGCTCCACAAGGTTTGGCATCATGATTGCGCGCGTAAAACGGTCCGCAGTATGTGGCAGTACTGAACTTAGAAATTTATGATCACGAACATGTAAATGCCAGTCGTCAGGCCTTGTGATAATAAGTTTATTGCTTGCGGTCATAATGGATCCCTAATTTTTAAAAAGCAGGGTTTATTTAGCATACTTTTTTGCAACAGGTAAGATGATCTTTTCCATATAATTATTTAAATAATTATTGATTTGAGAAGGGCCTGATCCTGCAGTGCTGATATTGACTGTTGACACAATAACCAGTTCTTCTTTTTCCAGAATAATCATATCCGATGTAAACCCGAGAATTTCACTGTGATATTTTTCGAATCCATTTTTAGAAATTTTTGGTAGGTAATCTAATGAATTCAGATTGAAAAAATTGCCCTTTTTTATTGCTATATGAAATAAAGCTAAATCTCGGGGTGTTGTAATGATGCTTCCGGCCGCCCCTTCAGACGAAAGGCTGCTATTGGATGTTTCGATTAAATTGCCATCATCTACAAAGCTAAATTTAGCATTAATGCCGATATTCGAAATAAATTCATTTGTTCCATGATGGTAACTTCCAACTAAGCTTCCGTCCGGTGGAGTTTCATAGCTATCCATATATGTTTCATTAAGATTTTCAGGAATAAGCAGGCGTGTTCTAATTTCATCTTCAAGAAGACCGCCACTTATTTTTTCTATTATAAGACTAAGGAGGGTTGCATTGGTTTTCGAATAAGCATAGTAGCTTCCCGGTACTCCCATGGTAATATTTTTACTATTAATTGCATATTTAAGCGGCTCATCTTTTCGCCACACGTATTTAGGATTGAATTGGATACCTCTTGCGCGTCTTTGCCAATCATTATCTTGTTCATAAGAATTGAGCGTGCTCGTTTGATTGATCAGCTGTCTTACAGTTAC
Source organism: Pseudemcibacter sp. (assembly GCF_965661635.1). Classification (NCBI taxonomy): domain Bacteria; kingdom Pseudomonadati; phylum Pseudomonadota; class Alphaproteobacteria; order Emcibacterales; family Emcibacteraceae; genus Pseudemcibacter; species Pseudemcibacter sp. Next base: position 6,077 of record NZ_CBFIEP010000170.1, read on the forward strand.
TTTATTAAAATTTTCGAGGGTTGCAAATTGATCATCTAAAATCTCAGAAATTTTTGCATTTGGGTCGAGCAACCCTTCTTCGATAAGCTGAATGGCAGTAACAGCGACATAGAAACTGGATAAATCCCCAACGCCAAATAGGTGGCCTTGTGAAACAGTTTGACGTTCTTCCAGTTTTGAATATCCTGCGGCACCGGACCAAATTAAGCCTTTTTTCCCGGCGACTGCGACAGAAATACCCGGAATTGCCGTAGTGGAGACAATCTGTTCAATTGCAGAACGCATTTCTTTATTAATCACTTCATTCTCTTGCGCCTGCGAAAGCGTTGTGAATGAGATTAAAATAAAAAGAGCAAAATATTTTTGCATAAGATTAACGTTCCTGATTCCCATTCGCATCCCAAATTTCAACATCACCGATATTAAGATCTCGGATATCTTGTTCGATTTTTTCGAGGTCGCCAACAATAACCCAAATCATGGCATCTGGCTTCAAATTTTCTTGTGCGGTTTTTTGAAGAATTTCCGGCGTTAGAGAATTATACTTCTCAGCTAGGGTCTCCGCATAATTATAGGGGCGGCCATAATGTTCATTACTCATGATATAACCAATTAAATTTCTGTTGGTTGCAAATCGGCCGGGAAGCGGTAAGGTTCTTCCTTTAACCATTAGATCTAACTCCTGATCACTGGGGGGGCGACTTTGTTTATAGTCTCTTATTTCTTTGATGATTTCATTCATTGCAGCGGCGGTTTTATCGGTTTGAACGGACGTGTTTATCCTGAAAGAACGCTGACGGATTGCCTGGCTTACATAGCTTCCTGCGCCATATGACCAGCCTTTATCTTCGCGTAAATTCATATTAATACGAGATGTGAACTCCCCCCCCAATATGCTGTTCATTGCATTGATATTAAAGGCATTTTTATCTGTTGAGGGTGATACTAAATGTGCTGCTTGAATTATGGATTGGACGGCGCCGGGGCGATCAACGAGAATGATACGTGTTTTATCAATATTATCAGCATCGGTGAGTGCTTTAATACCTTTTTCACGATCAGGGTTTTGCCAGTCACCAAAAGCTCTATTTAATTCTTCTTTAATTTCTTCAATTGTTGTATCGCCTACAATATAAATTTTTGCATTATCTGGACGGATCCAAGTTTGATGAAAATTTTCAAGATCTGACAACGTGATTGATTTTACGGCCTCTTCTTTTTCCAAAATTGTTTTGCCACTATACACATGGTCAGGACCATACAAAACGGTTGAAAGTAAATTTTGCGCAATACTCTCAGGACTCATTTTAGCATTTTCAAGATTTGCGAGAGTTAACGCTCTATCTCTTTCGATATCTTCTGGACGAAATCCTGGATTTCTTACAACATCTGCCCAAAGCTCGATGGAAGATCTCAAATTCTTCTTTAATGCAGAAAGACTAATATTTGAGCTATCTAATCCATTACTAAATCCAATACGAGCACCAAGCATCGTCTTTTGATCATCATATTCGAGGGATTTTAAACTGCTCGTCCCTTCATTCATATTACCAAATGTAAAGTCGGAAAGGCCTGGTTTTGTTGAATGATCAGTAACATTACCAGCGTCAAAGCGGATGGCTAGGTTGACCGTTGGTACACTATGGCGTTCTGTAAGTGTGATTTTAATACCATTATCAAGGACTGCATGTTGTAAAGGGGGTAGTTTAATTTCTGCTTCAGTGGTTAAGTTCGGCATTTGACTTCGGTCAGCACTGCTTCCTTCTGTGCTATACCGGCCATAAGGAACAAGGTCGAGCCTTAAGAATCCTTTTGATAACCATTGTTGACTGACATTTTTGATGTCTTTCGCAGAAACGTCACTTTGCCAATTTTGTTTTTCGTGAATGAAGCCCGGATTATTCGCGTATATTGCGCCGCTTGCTAGTAAGGATGCTTTACTAGAAATACTTTCCATCGCACGTATTAAACTATTATCAATGATGACTTTTACGCGATTTAATTCTTTTTTAGTTGGGCCTTTTTCAATAAATTCACTAAGCATTTCTTCAACAATAGCGGCGATTTCATCGGGGTCTTCACCATATTTAAGTTCAGCGGAAATCATAAACATTCCGGATAGTTCGCCCGGTACAATAGAGGCGGATGCGCTATTGACGCGTTGTTCATTATGGACAAGCCTTTCATAAAGACGGCTATTACGACCACCACCAAAAATTCTAGCTGCAACTTCAAGCTCTGCATATTCTTTGGTTGTTCTGCCGGGTATTGCCCAAGACCAAGTAAGGTATGTTTGTGGAACATGGTCTTCCATTATTTCATAACGGTTGTCATTATGAACAGGGACCCATGATTTACGATGACTCATAGGAGGGCCTGCGGGAATATCACCAAAGTATTTATTCATCAAAGGTTTAGATTGTTCAGCATTAATATCGCCGCTTAGAACGACAAAAGCATTATTAGGCCCATAATAACTGTTAAACCAATCTCTAACATCATCGAGTGACGCGTTATCAAGATCTTCCATCGATCCGATTACGGAATGATGATAAGGGTGCCCTTTGGGATATACGCCTTCATATATATTGAAGTATAGTTTTCCACCGGGACGATTTTCGCCTTCGCGTTTTTCATTTTTTACGACATCGCGTTGTTCAGTTAGTTTATCTTCTGAAATTGCCCCGAGCAAATGACCCATTCGGTCCGATTCCATCCATAGAATGCGATCTAACCCTCCTTTAGGAACGGTTTGGTAATAATTTGTTCTATCTCTTGAAGTTGTTCCGTTTATTCCACTGGCACCAATTTCTTGTAATGGCTTAAAAAAATCATCGTCATAATTTTCACTACCATTAAACATTAAATGTTCAAATAAATGAGCAAAGCCGCTTTTGCCTTCTGGTTCATCTTTTGACCCTACATGATACCAGACGTTTACATTAATAATGGGTGCTTTTCGGTCCTCGTGAACAATAACGCGTAATCCATTTTTAAGGGTATATTGTTCATATTCAATCTTAGATCTATTATCAGCATATGCGGAAGATGCAATAATAAGAAATATCAATAACGATAAGGCGGACTTCATTAAAAACTCCAAATGTTTTTTGTTTTTCGTATCATAAGCATTTTATGATAATAAACGAATAAATATTTTGTGACTATATAAGGTTTTTCGAGTGATAAAAATAACAAACAGTAAATTCTTAAATGAAGATGATATTGATATCCGTTTTATCAGGGCTTCTGGACCAGGTGGTCAGCATGTTAATAAAGTAGAAAGTGCGGTTCAAATCAAATTCGATGCTAAAAATTGTGAATTTATTGATGATGAAATGTATAAAAGATTGCGCCAATTATGTGGATCAAAAATGACTGCTGATGGAATAATTGTTATTACTTCAAGCGAGACGAGATCGCAAACAAGAAACCGCGATGACGTTATTGAGCGCTTGGTTCAGATCTTAAAACAAAGCGCGATTAAACCAAAACTAAGAAAGAAAACAAAACCTTCACTCGCGTCTAAGAAACGTCGTTTAGAAAGTAAGAAGAGGACTTCTACATTAAAAAAAACGCGGAGTAATAAAATTATCGATTGAAGAAAGGACCACTTATTTAGAAGGCGTACTTTTCTCGGGGGTATCGTTGCCAGTCCATTTTGGCATCGTGACATGATTATCTGCTGTAACACCTGCGCGATTTAGTACGATGGGAACCGTAGATAATAGAATCTTTAAATCCAGCATAAAGCTGCAATGATCAACATACCAGACGTCCAATGTAAACTTTTGGTTCCAGCTTAAAGAGTTGCGGCCCGTTATTTGTGCCCAACCGCTTATACCAGGGCGAACTTCATGTCGGCGCATTTGTTCGGCAGTATAACGTGAAGCATATTCAGCGATGAATGGTCTTGGACCAATAAGGCTCATATCACCTATGACGACATTCCATAATTGAGGTAATTCATCGATGCTCCAGTCACGAAGAAGTTTTCCGAAGCGGGTTAAGCGAAATTCATCATCTTTGAGTGCACCGTTTTCATCAATGCAATTTGTCATGCTTCGGAATTTCCAAATTTTGAAAGTTTCACCATTATAGCCAAGACGATCTTGTGTAAAGAAAATAGGGCTTCCCATTTTCAAACGAATTAGAACAATAACCATTAATAAGACAGGCGATAACAATAGCAACATGATAAGTGCACCGAAAAAATCGATGATACGTTTCCACGAATTTCTATAGTTCATTTTATACATTTTTCCCCATGGCCTCATTGCTATAAGCGTTCTACACTTTAAATAATGGAGATTACCATACAGTCCTTAAATTAATGTAACATTAATAAAACAAGTTTTTTTAATAATATTAGTCATTATTTCAATCATATAGCTTTAAATACTCTAATTTACATTAATAAATTAGCTCTAAACCCTTATTATTGATTGATTTATTAAATCTAAAAATTTCTGTTTTCCATAAAGAGCAATAAATGATCCCATACGTGGACCTTCTTTTTGACCCAGTAAGATTTCATATAATGCGCCAAACCATTCACGAAGATTTTCATATTTTTTTTCTTTGCCTACAGAGAAAACTGCGGTTTGAAATTCATTTGCTTCCGCGTCTTCAGGAATTTTCTCTATTTCCGCTTTTAGTAATTCTAAAGCTTCAATTTCAAAAGGCGTAGCAGTACGATATTTCTTATTTGGCTTAACGAAATTCTCATAATAAACAAGCGCATAACCAACCAATTGATCTAAAAGTGGATATTCTTCAGGTGTCGCTCCTTTGGAATAATTACTAATAAAGCCCCACAGGGTCTCTTTATTTTCTGCATTACTGGCACTAACTAGATTTAAGAGTAGTGCAAAAGTAACCGGCACTTTTTCTTCTGGCGGATTATCACCATGAATGTGCCAAATCGGGCTTGCATATTTTTGTTTACCTTCAAGTGCGGGATATTTACTTAGATGGTTTAAATATTCGTCTACTGTTTTAGGTATGACATCAAAATATAATTTTTTGGCTTTTCTCGGTGATTGATACATATAAAGAGAAAGGCTTTCTTGAGTGCCGTACTGAAGCCACTCTTCCATAGAGATGCCATTTCCTTTTGATTTGGAAATTTTTGACCCTTTTTCATCTAAGAAAAGTTCATAGCTTAAGCCCTCTGGTGGTGTATCCCCAAGAATACGGGTAATAGCAGAGGAAAGTTTTACGCTTTCACTTAAATCTTTGCCAGCCATCTCATAATCAACACCAAGACCGCTCCAACGCATGGCCCAGTCTGCTTTCCACTGCATTTTACAATGTCCACCGGTAACAGGTACTTCTACTGTTTCGTTCGTTTCTTCATCAATATAGCTTACTGTTCCTTTTTCAAGGTTTCTATCAACCATTGGAACTTGTAAAACGATGCCAGTACGCGGACAAATAGGCAAAAACGGACTATAAGTTTTACGTCTTTCTTCGCCAAGGGTTGGTAAAATCACATTCATGATTTTTTCATAGGCATTAAGCATTTTAAGAAGGGTATCATCCATGTCGCCGCTTTTATAAGCATCAGTGGCGCTGATAAATTCATAATCAAAGCCAAATCCGTCTAAGAAATTGATCAGTCTGGCGTTGTTATGGTGTGCGAAACTTTCGTGGGTACCAAACGGATCCGGCACTTTGGTTAGCGGCATGCCAATATATTTTCCTAGCATTTCTTGATTAGGCAAATTATCAGGCACTTTTCTAAGTCCATCCATGTCATCTGAAAAACAAATAATTTTGGTTTTTTTCCCGGTTAAAAGCTCAAACGCATTGCGCACCATTGTGGTTCTGGCCACCTCACCGAATGTTCCAATGTGGGGTAAACCAGACGGGCCATAACCGGTTTCGAAAACAATAACATCTTTATCCTTACCGGAACGCTCTAATCGTTTGATTAATTTCTCAGCTTCCTGGAACGGCCAAGCATTGCTTTGCATCGCCAATTCTCTTATTTCCGGTGTTGAAGACATTCTATTCACTTTCAGTTAAAAATTGATATTAAAAATATCCTATAATTCTAGGCTTCATAAGGGTTTATCGGCATAAGGTCAACAGCTCATTCTGTTGATTAATCATATTATCATAGATTTTTGCTTTTCGTAATGATGGGGGGTGGTTATAGTCATGTTAAACCTTAAATTGATAAGCCTTTTATGACAAGTTCACTGTTACATTTCCCAGATCCATTTAAAGCACTTGCTAAGCTTTCTGCGCTTGTCGTTGGACCAATTGGCGGTGTTATAATGACGCCTGACGGCGAAGTCGAAGTTTACACCCACGATGAATTAAGAAATATTGTAAAAAATCATGACTTTTTGGTCTGTAATCTTCCTGTTGTTAGCAGAAGACTAGCAACTGATCTTAGTCGATGCTTTGATGTACTAGAGCTTTTTGCATTTGTTCGTCCTGCTGAATTTTGTTTGCCCTTACCCCTTGGGCTTTCTAAAGCACTTAAAATGCCGTTTCCATGTATTGAACAAGAGGAAGAAGCGCTTGTGCTAATCAAAAGCGCTGAGCAATTAATAATAGAATTGAGTGAAGTCGATTATCAATATCCAGAAGGCGTTAAAGCCATTGGGTATAATATGGCAGAAGCCGGATGGAGATGGGGACCTCTCGTTATGGGAGCATTAGGCAATGCCGAAAGACACGATGGATATCAAGTATGGAACCACTTATCAGAATGGGAAGAGAAAGCACCGCCACCGCCACCCGGTCAGGAAAATATTCTAAAAGAAGAAGCGCGAAAAAGATTAACTGATTTGTTGGGATTAAAAGCGGAGAAAAGAGTAGGGCAATTCCTTTATGCGGAATGTGCCCGTCATGCTTTTGATATGCCGCATGATGAAGAACCATCTTTAGTTTTATCTGAAGCTGGAACGGGGATAGGAAAAACTTTAGGATATATTGCGCCGTCGAGCTTATGGGCAGAAAAAAACGGCGGCACAGTATGGTTATCGACTTATACTAAAAACTTACAGCGTCAACTTGATCAGGAGATGGATCGTCTTTATCCAAATCCCGCGCTTAAAAATCAAAAGGTAGTTGTGCGAAAGGGTAGGGAAAATTACCTTTGTCTTTTAAATTTACAGGAAATTTCCGGTCAGGCCGCTCAAAGTCAAGGAAAAATATTAATTGGTCTTGTGAAAAGATGGGTGCGTTATAGCCGTGACGGCGATATGATTGGGGGTGATTTTCCGGCTTGGCTTGGTGAAACATTTGGTGTTGGGCGATTATCTCAATTAACGGACCGCCGTGGAGAATGCGTTTATGCTGCCTGTAGCCATTATAAAAAATGTTTTATTGAAAAAGCTCAACGAAAGGCCAAATACGCCAATCTCGTGATCGCAAATCATGCGCTTGTTATGGTGCAAAGTGCAACAAGACAAGGCGAGGCCGATCTACCTAACAGATATGTGTTTGACGAGGGGCATCACATATTTGATGCGGCGGATAATGTTTTTTCATCGCACCTCACCGGACAGGAAGGACTTGAGCTGAGAAGGTGGATAAGAGGCGCTGAAATTAAAAATAGACGCGGTAAGGGCTTAAAAGGTCGTTTAGATGATTTGGTGGCTGACGAAGAAGAAGCAGGGCAATTTATGGCCAGAGTTTATGCGGCAGCTATTTGTCTGCCGGCCGATGGTTGGCATACGCGGATTGCTGAAGGAAACCCAATTGGTCCCGCAGAAAAATTTTTATGGTTGATTAGAGCTCATATTTATTCAGTTTCATCAGGACGTGATGAGTTTCATTCGATTGAAACTTATACGACCAACCCATCAGAAGAGTTGGTTGAGGCTGCTCAGAATTTAAGAAAAGCTCTTGATGAGCTTGTTGGCCCTTTAAAAAGATTATCAGCATTGCTTCTTAAAAAACTAGATATGGAGGCCGATGAATTAGACAGTGCAACGAGAAACCGATTAGAAAGCATTTCCCGCAGCATTTCCCGCAGAGCCGAAATATTATCAGATGGCTGGGCGCCGATGCTTGGTGCGTTTTTAGATGATTTGCCAGCGGATACAAATTTTGTTGATTGGTTTGAGTTAAGTAGAAAATCAGGTCGTGAAGTCGATGTCGGTATGTATCGTCATTGGATTGACCCAAGCATCCCCTTTTCCAATATTGTTCTTAAACCGTCACATGGTGCTTTGATAACGTCGGCGACGTTGCGTGATAAATTATCGGATAATCAAAATCCGGATATTGAATGGAATAGCGCAGAAATTAGAACAGGCGCGGCGCATTTTATTAATCCGCCAATGCGCCATAGTCTTAAATCACCCTTTGATTATGAAAAACAAGCGCGTGTTTTTATCATTAATGATCTTAATATTCGAAATATTGATCATCTGGCGGCGGCATATCGTGAATTATTTGTTGCATCAAACGGTGGTGCTTTAGGACTATTTACGGCCATTGGTAGATTGAAGCAGGTATATGAACGTTTACTTGCCCCATTAGAAGAGGAACATATTCCTGTTTTTGCTCAACATGTTGATCCAATAAATGTAGCAACATTAATAGATATTTTTAGAACAGTGGAACATAGCTGTTTACTGGGTACGGATGCAGTGCGTGACGGCGTTGATGTGCCAGGCCCCTCCTTAAGGTTATGTGTTTTTGATAAAGTGCCTTGGCCGCGACCGACAATATTACATAAAGCGAGGCGAGATCATTTTGGCAAAGGGACGTATGATGATCTTTTAACACGCTTAAGAATGAAGCAAGCTTTTGGGCGTTTGATTCGTAAAAATACCGATAAAGGTGTGTTTGTGATGTTGGATGGTGCAACGCCCAGCAGGCTTTTAAGTTGTTTTCCTGAAAATGTTTCTGTTGAACGCATTGGACTTGCAGAAACTATTAAAAATGTGAAAGAATTCTTGGCATAGGACATATAATTTGCCAAAGATAGTAATAATAAAAAGCAAAAAATTTAAAAACAATAAGAGATAAAGGAAGTTTATAATGGAAACCAAAGCAGCAGTTGCCTTTAAAGCTGGAGCGCCCTTAAGTATTGAAACTGTAAATCTTGATGGGCCCCGTGCAGGTGAAGTGCTCGTGGAGATGAAAGCAACGGGTGTTTGTCATACGGATGCGTTCACGTTATCTGGCGATGATCCGGAAGGTGCATTTCCAGCTATCTTAGGCCATGAAGGCGCCGGCGTGGTCGTGGAAATTGGCGAAGGTGTTACATCCGTTGAAGTTGGCGATCATGTAATTCCGCTTTATACACCAGAATGCCGCGAATGTGATTATTGTTTACATCCGAAAACCAATCTGTGCCAAAAAATCAGAGAAACACAAGGTTCTGGTTTAATGCCGGATGGAACAAGTCGTTTTAGTATCAATGGTGAACCGATCCTTCATTATATGGGGTGCTCAACATTTTCAAATTATTCAGTTATGCCGGAAATTGCGGTGGCAAAAGTTCGCAAAGATGCTGATTTCGAGAAAATTTGTTATATTGGCTGTGGGGTGACAACTGGTGTAGGCGCCGTTGTTTTTGATGCTAAAGTTGAACCCGGCTCAAATGTGGTGGTTTTTGGCCTTGGTGGTATTGGACTTAACGTAATTCAAGGCGCACGAATGGTCGGTGCCAATAAAATAATAGGAATTGATATTAATAACAGTCGTGTTGATATTGCTAAACAATTTGGCATGACTGATTTTATCAACCCAACAGAATGCGACGATCTAATGGAAGCTATTCTTGATCTTACCAATGGTGGCGCAGATTATAGTTTTGAATGTATTGGTAATGTTAATACCATGCGTCAAGCATTAGAATGCTGCCATAAAGGATGGGGTGAGAGCATTATTATCGGTGTTGCCGGCGCTGGCCAAGAAATTTCGACGCGACCATTCCAGCTAGTTACAGGACGCGTTTGGCGTGGCTCTGCTTTTGGTGGTGCTCGCGGACGTACTGACGTACCCAAGATTGTTGATTGGTATATGGACGGGAAAATCAATATTGATGATTTGATCACGCACACGATGCCCCTTGAAGATATCAATAATGCGTTTGACTTAATGCATGAAGGTAAATCGATTAGAAGTGTGGTTGTTTACTAAAATGGACGTTAAATCAAATCACAAATGCTTTGGTGGCGAAGTTCGATATTATAGCCATCAAGCAAATAGCACGAAATGCGAAATGAATTTCAGCATCTTTATTCCACCACAAGCGGAGAAAAGTAAATGTCCTGCGCTTTTTTATCTGGCTGGTTTAACGTGTACTGAAGACAACTTTACCACTAAGGCGGGCGCTTATCAGTTGGCCGCTGAACTGGGCATGATCCTTATTGCGCCAGACACTTCGCCCAGAGGTAATGCCGTACCAGATGAAGAGGGATGGGATTTTGCAAAAGGAGCGGGATTTTATGTTGATGCTACCGAAGCGCCATGGGACATAAATTATAATATGTATAGTTATATAAGTGATGAATTATATAATTTAATCTTAGACAACTTTGAAGTTGATGCTAAACGTGTTGGTATTTTTGGCCATTCAATGGGTGGGCACGGTGCTTTAACAATCTATCTAAAGAATAAAGAGAGGTTTCGCTCTGTTTCTGCCTTTGCGCCAATTGTAAACCCTATGAATTGTCCATGGGGTCATAAGGCGCTTGGCAATTATATTGGTGATGACCGTAAGGATTGGGCCAACTATGACGCATGTGACTTAGTTAGAAAGGATCAATATGCGTCTGAAAATCCAGAAATACTTATAGATCAAGGGCTTTCTGATCCCTTTCTAGAAAGCCAACTTATGCCAGAAAACTTTGAGAAAGCTTGCGCAGATGTCCATCAAAAAGTGAACATTAGACGTCATGAAGGCTATGATCATGGGTATTTTTTCATATACACTTTTGTCGATGATCATCTAAAACATCACGCAGCGATATTATAATGGAAGCAAACATGGTAAATACTGATAAAGCCGTTGAAGTTATTAACCAGTATATAGATATACCAGGTGGCCTACTTGAATGTTTGCACGGAATTCAGTCAGTATTTGGATTTGTACCTAAAGAAACGATCGATGATATCGCGGATGGATTTAATATTTCCAGAGCAGAAGTGCACGGTGTCATAAGTTATTACCATGATTTCAAAACATCTCCCCGTGGAAAAAAAGTCGTGCGCATTTGTCAGGCGGAAGCGTGTCAGTCAATGGGATCACGTGATTTAACCAGACGAGTTGAGGAAATACTTGGGGTAAAAATTGACGAAACTCGTGTAGACGGCGCTGTTTCGCTTGAGACGGTATATTGTTTTGGCAATTGTGCGCTATCCCCAAATGTAGAAATTGATGGCAAACTTCATGCGCGAGTGACTTCAGACAACTTTGAGAAGTTGGTTAAAGGAGAAGAGGCGTGACTGTAACAGTATATGTTCCTCGTGATACAGCATCTATCAGTATGGGTGCGGATGATGTGGCGAAGGCTATTTCTGACTTGCCAGAAGATATTAAAGTTGTCCGAAATGGAACATGGGGAATGACATATCTTGAGCCACTCATAGAAGTTGAAACGGACAAAGGACGCGTGGCATATGGTCCTGTGACGGTACAGGATATAGAGAGTTTACATCAAGCCGACTTTTTAAAGGGAGGCCGTCATGTTTTATGTCAGGGCTTGACGCAAGAAATTGAGTATTTGAAAAATCAGGAACGCCTCACTTTCGAGCGATGCGGGTTAATTGATCCCCTTTCAATAGACGACTATCTGGAAAATGACGGGTTTCTGGGCCTTCAGCGTGCTTTAAAGTTGTCTGAGAAAGAAATTATCGATGACGTCATGACGTCAGGGTTGCGCGGACGGGGCGGCGCTGCCTTTCCAACAGGGATCAAGTGGAACACAGTTTATGAGGCACAAAGCGATCAAAAATATATTTGCTGTAATGCCGATGAAGGGGACAGCGGGACTTTTTCAGATCGTATTTTAATGGAAAGTGACCCCTTTTGTCTTATCGAAGGGATGATTATTGCTGGCTTGGCTGTTGGTGCGACCAAAGGGTATATTTACTTGAGGAGCGAGTATCCTTTATGTAAAGTCGTCTTAAATGATGCCATCAAAATCGCAGAAGAACATAATTATCTTGGTTTTGATATTTTAGGGAGCGGTTCTGACTTCTTTCTTGAAGTTAGAATTGGAGCGGGTTCTTATGTTTGCGGTGAAGAAACAGCCATGCTTGAAAGCTTGGAAGGGAAACGTGGTATGGTGCGAGCAAAGCCACCACTTCCTGCGCATGTCGGTTTATTTGGAAAGCCTACGGTCATTAATAATGTTTTGACGCTGGCAAGTATCCCTATCATCATGTCTAAAGGTGGCGATTATTACAAAGATTTCGGAATTGGACGATCTCGTGGTACAATTGCTTTTCAATTAACGGGAAATGTCAAGTGTGGCGGCTTAGTGGAAAAAGCATTTGGAATAACACTTGGTGAAATGATTAATGAATTTGGGCAAGGTACTTATTCTGGTAAAAATGTGAAAGCCGTTCAAGTTGGCGGACCATTAGGTGCATACATTCCACCACAAGAGTTCGATTTATCGCTTGATTATGAAGCCTTTTCAGAGGCTGACGCGGTTTTGGGGCATGGTGGCATAGTTGTCTTTGACGAAACGGCTGATATGAAAGAACAAGCTAAATTTGCCTTTGATTTTTGTGTAATCGAAAGCTGCGGAAAATGTACGCCATGCCGAATTGGATCAACTAGGGGGTCTGAGTTGATTGATAAAGGCAACTTTGAATTAATGAGAGAACTTTGTGATTTAATGGATAGTTCATCATTATGCGCAATGGGTGGCATGACACCAATTCCGGTAAAAAGTGCATTAAAACATTGGGAAAATGATTTCAAAGATTAGAATTTGAGAAAAGCTATGACTTACGAACATGACATTGATTACGGCACGCCGGCGAAAAAAACGGATAAGGCAGTTACTGTAGAGATCGATGGCAGAACCATTACGGTTCCGGAAGGAACCTCTGTAATGAGGGCCGCACGTGAAGGCGGGGTTGATATTCCAAGTCTTTGTGCGACAGACAGTATTAAAGAATATGGTTCATGCCGTTTATGTTTGATTGAAGTTGATGGCGTAAGAGGCACACCAGCATCTTGTACCACGCCCGTTTCAGAAGGAATGTCGGTTAAGACAACTTCGGATCGATTAACGCAGCTTCGCCGAGGTATAATGGAATTATACATATCAGATCATCCAGATGATGATAGTCCTCTTCATGATATGGCACGTCTCGTGGGGCTTGAAGGAAATCGATACGGCAAAGATGGACATAATCATCTCAAAACCATTATTGATGATAGTAATCCCTATTTTAGTTTTGACCCGGCAAAATGTATATTATGCGCTCGTTGCGTACGTGCTTGTGAGGAAGTTCAAGGTACTTTTGCATTAACAATAGATGGCCGTGGATTTGATAGTAAAATTGCCGCTGGTACGGATCAGGACTTTTTATCATCGGATTGTGTATCCTGTGGTGCCTGTGTTCAGGCATGCCCGACGGACAGCTTATTTGAAAAACGTGCAATGGAAATGGGTAAACCAGAGAAAACAGTGATTACAACCTGTGCCTATTGTGGTGTTGGTTGTGGTTTTAAAGCAGAAGTGAAAAATGATGAAGTCGTTAGTATGATGCCGTGGAAAGAGGGTCAGGCTAATCAAGGGCATTCTTGTGTTAAAGGGCGATTTGCATGGGATTATGCTATTCATGAAGACCGTATTTTAAATCCCATGATCCGCGAAAATATTACGGATCCATGGCAAAAAGTTGGCTGGGACGAAGCGATTGATTTTGCAGCCAAACGTTTAATGGATATTCAGAAAGAACATGGACGTAAATCAATTGGCGGCATAACGTCATCACGCTGCACAAACGAAGAAGTTTTTGTTGTACAAAAACTCATACGGGCTGGATTTAAAAATAATAATGTGGATACCTGTGCGCGTGTTTGTCATTCACCAACAGGATATGGACTTCGCGAAACGTTAGGCACGTCGGCAGGTACACAAACATTTGACAGTGTTATGGATACGGATGTGATGATGGTTATTGGCGCTAACCCGCCGGATGCACACCCCGTATTTGCGAGCCAAATGAAAAGACGACTTCGTGAAGGAGCGAAATTAATTGTTATTGATCCACGTAAAACGGGTCTCGTTAAATCACCGCATGTGAAAGCAGACTTCCATCTTCCGCTTCAGCCGGGTACCAATGTGGCCATGATCAATGCCATTGCACACACGGTCATGACTGAAGGGTTGATGAATCAAGATTATATTAATGAGCGCTGTGATACCGATGCTTTTAATGATTGGCTCGATTTTATTATTCAACCGCAAAACAGCCCAGAAGTTGTTAGTGAATATACTGGAGTAAATGCCGAAGATATCAGAGAAGCAGCCAGGCTTTATGCTACGGGTGGTAATGCGGCCATTTATTATGGTCTCGGAGTGACAGAGCATTCACAAGGATCCACCATGGTGATTGGCATGGCGAACCTTGCAATGGCAACTGGTAATATTGGAAGATTGGGTGTGGGGGTGAATCCGTTACGGGGGCAAAACAATGTACAAGGTTCATGCGATATGGGATCATTCCCCCATGAGTTTCCAGGCTATCGTCCCGTTGGTAATGACGAAGCGCGCGGAGAGTTTGAAGAAGAGTGGGGTGTGGATCTTGATCCTGTTCCTGGTTACCGAATACCGAACATGTTTGATGCAGCGGTCGATGGGAAATATAAAGCCATGTATATTCAAGGCGAAGATGTTGCCCAATCAGACCCAAACACCCATCATGTCGAAGCGGCGATGAATGCTCTGGATCTATTAATCGTGCAGGACTTATTTCTTAATGAAACGGCACGTTTTGCGCATGTATTCTTCCCTGGCACATCCTTTTTAGAGAAAAACGGCACATTCACAAACGCAGAACGCCGAATTAGTCGCGTACGTAAAGTCATGGAACCCGTTCAAGGCATGGACGAATGGGAAATCACATGCCGTCTTGGACGTGCCATGGGATATGATATGCATTATAATAATGCCTCAGAAATTATGGATGAGATTGCACGATTAACGCCGACTTTTAGAAATGTGAGTTTTGATTTATTGGATGAAAAGGGATCAGTACAATGGCCATGCAATGAAAAAGCGCCAGAAGGGACGCCAATTATGCATATTGATGGTTTTGTGCGGGGAAAAGGCAATTTTATATTAACGGAATATGTGCCGACCACTGAGCGTTCAACGCGTAAATTCCCACTTATTCTAACCACTGGACGGATATTAAGCCAATATAACGTCGGGGCGCAGACAAGGCGCACAAAAAATAATGTATGGCATGATAAAGACGTTCTGGATATTCATCCTCACGATGCTGAAAACAGAGGTATCGTTGATGGTGATATGGTTATGATACAAAGTCGCATGGGTGAAACGGTGCTCGAAGCGAGAATAACCGAAAATATGCAGCCGGGTGTTGTTTATACCACATTCCATATGCCAGAATCGGGTGCGAATATAATTACGACGGATAATAGTGATTGGGCGACGTCGTGCCCTGAATATAAAGTGACTGCAGTTGAAGTGCGTCAAACAAATAGAAAATCAGATTGGCAGGAAGAGTTTGATGATTTCTCCGAAAGTACACGCCACATCGCGGAATAAAGCGTAGTGGAATTCTATGTCGTAGAAGCGATCCTCGGTGCCATGATGTTTGGCATTGGTGGTGTCTTTTTCAAATGGAATGCCCATCATAAAGGCGATGAAGATTGGTTCTTTTCTGGTCTTTATTTGGTTGGCTCTCTTTGTTTCTTTATAAATGCCTTTTCCACATTACCAACCGATGATTATCTAATTTATATTATAATGGCGGCGCTTATTGGTCTTGGTTCGGCGGGTGGTAACTATGCTTTTTCAATAGGATTGAAACACGGACCAGCTGGGCTATCTTCTTCATTTGCTAAATCCAACATTATCATCGTCATTCTATTATCCTCGCTTTATTATGGCGAAAAAATTGGCATTCTAGAAAGCGCAGGGATATTTCTCATTCTTTTGGCTATGTTGGTTGTAAACATGAAAATGAAAGGCAAACAAAGAAGTGTATCGCGTATTTGGTTTTTACTTATGCTTTCTTGTATGTTTCTGCTTTCCTTTAGAAACGGGGGATTAAAAATTGCCGAAGAATTACAGATTTCAAGCTCAGCGGTATTAGCTCTCGCATATTTTTATTGTGCTGTTTATTTTTTCTCGCGTGTCTTTATGAAAAGAAATCGCTCGTGGCCTAGCGAAAAGTCAAAATCGCATATCTTTTTAATTGGGGGTATTACCGGAACCGTTTCATTCGCCGGATTATATTTTTATGCTGCGGCGCTTAATAAAGGGCCAGGCAGCATTGTTGTCACGTTATTTTCCTTAGACATGATTTTTATTTTGATATTATCATATCTAATTTTTGGTGAGAGGTTGAACCGAAATCAGAAATTGGGCTTTATACTTTCTGCAACTGGGTTTTTACTAATTGGGTTACAATAGATGACCGGAACGCTTCTTTTTGGTTTTTAAATAAAGATCATTATGATTATTTGAGGGGAATTTATGAGCGACACGTTCAGAAACAATAATATCGCAATTTTCTAGTCCCGTTACCTTATCAGGATTATTGGTCAGAAGCCTTACTTTTCCATAGCCCATTTGTTTAAGCATTTCCGCGGCGGGTTCGAAAATACGCTCATCTGATAAAAACCCTAACCGTTCGTTGGCATCAACTGTATCAAACCCCTGATCTTGTAAATGATAGGCCCGTAATTTATTGATTAGGCCAATGCCTCTTCCCTCTTGAGCTAGATAAAGAAGGATGCCGCCACCCTCTTCATTCATATATTTAATGGCGCCACGCATCTGTTCACCACAATCGCATTTTAAAGATCCAAGAAGATCCCCTGTAAAGCATTCTGAATGAATTCGTGTTAGAACGGGAGCTTCACGTATTGGGTCCCCGACAATAATAGCGAAATGTTCTGTACCACCGTCATCCGGGCGAAACGCAACCATGGTTGTTTGCTCCGCCCCTTCAAGTGGTACTTTTGCTGATGTCACAATATTAAGTGATAAGGCATCATTGACCGTATAATTCAGGACTTCGTCAACGGTTACAGAAAGAATATCATTTTGTTCAATAAGGTGTTCAGGGTTTTCAAGGACAACTGAAAAAACCGCTGCGGGAAGAAGCCGGGCAATTTTGCACATTTTAATACCCGCATCATGAATGGCGGTGGGATTATTTTCGGTTACGACAAATGGTCCTCGCATTATTTGCATTAAATCATCTGCGGGGTCCGCCATTGAGGAAATAACGCCGCTATTCATATGAGCACTAATTTTAACCAGTGCTACATCACCGGAGCGCGGTGATATTTTTAAGATATTCGCTCGATTATATGTTAATCCAACAAGGGGATCTTCATTAGAAAGAGCTTTAAGTTGTTTAATTTTCTGGTCTACAATAAGCTCGGCTGAAGTTACAAGATGCGCTTTTTTGCCGTCGGTCACAACAATTATACCCCCGCGACGCAGGTCGCCAGCGGCTCTTTCCACTGAGGTAAGATTTTGATTGATCACGGAATTGTTATTCACTTTGAGCCTAAACATCTTTATTTTAATTTGAATATGGTTATACGACTTATATAATATGAAGTTAAGTGTAAAAACAGAGAAACAACATGACACATACATATAATATACTTCTCGTTGATGATGATGATGATCTGAGAGAAAACCTTGCGATGCAACTTTCGTTTCACGAAGAGTTCAAAACCCAACAATGTGATAATGGTAAAAGCGGTATAGAAACCGTGAAAGATCAGGATTTTGATCTGATTATTTTAGATGTTGGCCTTCCTGATATTGATGGAAGAGAAGTATGTCGTATGATGAGAAAAACCGGCATTAATACGCCGATCATCATGTTAACGGCCAATGCATCGGAAGCCGATACAATCCTTGGACTCGATGCAGGTGCAAATGATTATGTCACCAAACCGTTTAAATTTGGCATTCTTTTGGCACGTGTCCGTGCACATTTAACACAGCATCTTATTAGCGAAGACGCGAGTTATCCTGTTGGGCATTATGTGTTTAAGCCGGGCGATAAAATCTTAACGGACGAAGAAACGGGTGAAAAAATACGCCTTACGGAAAAAGAAACGGCCATATTGAAATTTTTAAAACGAGCCGAAGGCGCGACTATATCGCGTGAAAAGTTGCTTAATGAAGTTTGGGGTTATAATGCAAATGTCACAACCCACACACTTGAAACGCATGTTTACCGTTTAAGACAAAAAATTGAATCAGACCAGACTAAAGCAAAAATCATATTGACGGAATCTGGTGGCTATAGCATGGCGAATAGCTAAGAGCCTTCCTGATTTATCTAGACTCTTATCGCGTCCTGATATATCAAGCGCAACATGATGTTTGAGATATGTTTTACAAGACGATATTCAATGAGCCACCGGCTTTATAATATAAAGCAGGGTAAATGCTTTGTGCCGCATGGTCATAATGAATTTGTAAAAGTTCATTTGGTCAGCTTAAATGAAGATAACCTTGATGGGATCTCAAACATGAGCAACCAGTTTGAGACGTTAAAGAAAACGTGGCATAATTGGATAGATAATGCAGTTGATCACACAATGCAGTTATCTAGTCGCGACCCGCTTCTTAGCTATTTTAAAGAAAATGAACCTGAAAATTTACCCCGTTTAATGATAACGCCAGGGGACCCGACAACAGAGGTTTTGGCAGCGTGTTTCTTTTCCAAAATAAATAGCTTTTTAAAAGCCGAGGGTATTTCTATGAAATGCAATCGCGTTGAAGTGGAAGAAACGCCAACCAATACTGTTGTTTTTCAAGGGGACCCGGATCAAGCCATATCAATGGGTTCTTATGATGGACTTGATGAGCCATGGTGGGTGCGTGCAGACATGTCCATAAATGATTTATAAGGATATCTTATGAAGGATGCCGTTTTAATTACCGCGGGCCACAAACGAATTGGCAAAGCCATTGCTGAACGTTTAAGTGGTGCCGGTTATTATATTTATATGCATCATCATAACAGTGAAGCAGAAGCAAACGACACACTTTCAAAACTAGCTGGCGACGGAGAAGTTCTTAAATGTGATCTCGGTCAATATGATGAAGTGGAAAAAATGATCTCTTCTTGTATTCATTTAAAGCATGTGGTCAACAATGCGTCACTTTTTTCAGCAGATACGCTTTTAAATTTTCATGAAAATAGTTTTCAAGATCATATGAATGTAAATTTAAGAGGGCCGATGCAGCTTGCACGTGGTCTTTATAAGCGTTTGAATGAGAATGATCGTGGCAGCGTTATTAATATCTTAGATAGTAAAGTCTTTGCACTTAATGCTGATTATGCAAGTTATACATTAAGCAAATATGGTTTATTTGGCGCTACGGAAATGATGGCGCAGGCATTAAGCCCAAAGGTTCGAGTGAATGGAATTGCCCCCGGTATGACATTAATTGCCGAAGGGCAATCGGAGAAAAGTTTTGAACTTGCAAGTCATCTTAATTTCAATGGCGCACCTATCAATGTAAATGACATAGCCGACACTGTGCTTCATCTCATGAAAGCGCAATCTATTAATGGAACTGTTATTCCAGTTGATGGAGGGCAAAAATTGATGAACTTCACCAAAGATGTTGTTGATGTGGCTGATGGCATTCTAGACAAAAATTAAACGTCAAATTCAACCATCACCGGTGCGTGATCAGATGGCTTTTCCCACCCACGCGCCTCTTCTAGTACATGCATTGATTTCATTTTGTCTTTTAGAGGTGGGCTACACCAAACATGATCGAGCCTACGACCTTTATCCGCTGCGCGCCAATCTTTCGACCGGTATGACCACCAACTATAAAGCCTTTCCGGCTCTGGTACGAAATGCCGCATAACGTCAAACCAATTATGGGCTTCTTGCAGTGAATGCATTGCTTCACATTCTTGTGGGGTGTGACTTACCACTTTTAGTAATTTTTTATGAGACCAGACATCACTTTCTAATGGGGCTATATTTAGATCACCAACCAACACATGCTTACCATTTTCGGGCAGGTCATGGGACCAATTTGTCATTTCGGAGAGGAAATCCATTTTGTGAGCAAATTTATCATTCACCGCGACATCTGGTTCGTCACCACCAGCAGGGACATAAAAATTATGAAGTTTTAGCCCATTATCAAAATGTGTTTCCACATGGCGGGCATCACCCATATCACACCAATTTATTTTATTTTTTTCGGTCATGGGAATTTTGCTAAGTGTTGCAACACCGTGATAACTTTTTTGTCCAGCGAGCGCATGATGATTTAAACCGTACTGATTAAAAACATCCAAAGGAAACATGTGATCTTGTACTTTCGTTTCCTGAAGGCATAAAATATCGGGGTTATAATCAGCAAGGAGTTTTTCAACAATTGGCAGACGTGCACGAACGGAATTAATATTCCATGTTATAAGACGGACCTGAGACATTTATAATACCCTTTTTTTAAAATATATTGAGCGTTGTTCCCGCAACGCCCAGAGGCCAATGGCCATTTTCATATAGTCGAAATTTTTGCGCAAATGGATGATTTTCTTCTTCGTCTGCGGCAATAACCAGCGCTGCTTGATAACAAGTTTGAACCGCTTGACCAATTGCGGCGCGCAATATTTCTTCGTCATCAATACCCCACTGCATTGAGGCATTCTCGACTGCGTTTGTTATATATTCTGATGCTTTACTTGTAACATTTGTAAGAGCTACTTCTAAGACATCCTCTTCGATAAATTCTAAAGCGGAATTGATCAGTGACGCCGCCAGTTGTTCTTCAGCTTCCCATGAGGGGCTGTTCCAATCATTGGTCTCTAAGCATGCGATCGCATCGTCCCAGTCCATGATTTCTGCAGGATATCCTTCAGGAAAACCCAACGCATCAAGATAATGACGTGCAGCCTTGATATCATCTTGAGCCAGTTCTAAACCTATTTTATGAAACCATTTTGTTTCAGAAATCATTGATGAGAAGCGTGCGACAAGCATTAATGTTGGATATTCTTCACCAACATTAAAATCATCAATTTCTGTGTCAGTTTCTAGACTGTCTTCATTCATTTCATATTCCTTCTGTTTGCAAATTAGACGGAATGACAAGCCATAACAAGAGGGTAATTGATAAATAAAAATCCCGGCCAGATGAACTGGCCGGGCAAACAAAGTTTAATAGAGCGCGAGGGAGGGGAAAAAGGAAAAAACCTCATCGCCCTATGAAGCCAAAAAAATTGTGTTACTGGAACTTTAGAATAACAATCATTTCGACTTGTATTTTATATATGGGAACTAATTTTATTATTTCAAGATCAGTGGTTAGATAACTTATTAGAATTATTATCGTCTAGGGCCACGTCGTCTAGGGCGCGGATCGTCATATGTAAAGCGGCTGTCATCCACTGTAACATTATATTCAGGATTAAGCAGAGCAACCCTTGTCGTATAGCCCTGAACATCGACAACTTCCCATGATTTAAGTTCCATGGTCGATTCTTCAAATATTAAAGTAATATAGCCATAATCGCGTTGATCGGGTTGTATAACGGATGCTTTAATTAAACCAGCAAAACGGATCATTTCAGGAATTTCGATTTTCATATTTTTCAGATCAATTTGATCTTCCACCAAAATGCTAAGAGGGGTTTTATCAATGGGCCATCGGCTTATTTGATTAACTTCATAATCAATAAAGGAAAGCATATCACCGTTACTTACAAGCAAGATCGGTGTATCATCGGTATATTCAAATCTTATTTTACCGGGTCTTTCAATATAAAGCTTGCCTTCATCGACGTTACCTTGAGGGCCACGTTGGATAAATGTTGCCTTTAAAGTGCGGATGCGATTAAGGGTATCTTCAATCTTTGAAATGACGTTTTCACGGTCTTCGTTTTCAATAATGGTTGGTGGTGCTGAAAATTCTACCATTCTCGCTTTGGGCTCAGGTTTCCCCTCTTCTGCTGATTGACGGGTTTCCAAGACTTCATTTTCTTCGATAGGGGGCACCGCAAGTGGTTCTTTTTCAACCTCTGGAACTTTAACTTGAACTTGTGCATAGGCAGCCTGCACCATGAGGAGCGGTAAAATAACTAATATTGATATAATTCTCATCATATATATGCCTAACATAATAATACTATTAAAATTTAGGCATACAATAAGGTAGAATTAAGACAAGATAAATTAAAAAGTTTTAATAGTCTTCAGAATGGTCTTGAACCAATACTTCACGTTTTCCAACATGGTTCGCGCTGCTAACAACACCTTCTCGTTCCATTTTATCAATTATATTGGCCGCACGGTTATAACCGATCTGTAATTGACGTTGTATATAGCTGGTGGATGCCTTTTGATCCCTTGCAACAATAGCAACGGCGCGATCATAAAGTTCATCACCTGAAGGTTTTCCAGAATTAGGAGTCATTTGAGAATTTTGCAAAAATTGTGAATCAAACCCTTCGTCAGGCTCTTCGACAATATTGGTAAGGTAATCAGGCTTTCCTTGTTTCTTAAGCGCTTTAACAACGCGTTCAACTTCTTTATCATCAACAAAAGGCCCGTGTACGCGGGTTATGCGACCACCTCCTGCCATGTGAAGCATGTCCCCCATACCTAGAAGTTGTTCTGCACCTTGTTCGCCTAAAATGGTGCGGCTATCAATTTTTGATGTAACCTGAAAGGCAACGCGAGTTGGGAAATTCGCTTTAATTGTGCCTGTAATAACGTCAACGGATGGACGCTGTGTCGCCATGATTAAATGTATGCCGGCGGCACGTGCCATTTGCGCTAATCGTTGAATTAACGCTTCGATATCTTTTCCGGCGACCAGCATTAAATCGGCCATTTCATCAACAATGACTACGATCATTGGCAGCGGTGTTAAATCAAGACTTTCTTCTTCGTAAATTGGCTTGCCAGTATCTTGGTCAAAGCCCGTTTGAACTTTACGAATTATATTTTCGCCTTTTTGGCGCGCTTCTTCTAATCGCTTGTTATAGGCCGTAATGTTTCGAACTTGTAACTTTGCCATATTTTGGTAGCGATGTTCCATTTCACGGACGGCCCATTTTAATGCAACAACCGCCTTTTTAGGATCGGTTACAACAGGGGTTAACAAATGCGGAATATCATCATAAACAGAGAGCTCAAGCATTTTAGGATCAACCATGATCAAACGACATTGAGCTGGGGTTAATTTATAAATCAATGATAAGATCATAACGTTGATTGCAACAGACTTACCGGAACCGGTGGTTCCTGCGACAAGTAAATGCGGCATCGAAGAAATATCAGCAACAATTGGATCGCCGCCAATATCCTTACCTAATGCCATTGCTAGTTTTGCTTTACTATCTTCATAGACACTTGATGATAATATTTCCCTGAGAGCGACAATTTCACGTTTGCTATTGGGAAGCTCAATACCGATTGCGTTTTTACCCGATACCACTGCAACACGAGCTGATGTTGCACTCATTGATCTTGCAATGTCATCGGCTAAATTTATCACTCTAGATGATTTAGTACCAGGTGCGGGCTCTAATTCATAAAGCGTAACAACAGGGCCGGGTCTAACTTTTGTAATCTCACCTTTAACGCCAAAATCGTCAAGCACGGCTTCTAACATACGCGCGTTTTGCTCTAATGCATCATGGGTCAGTCTGTCTTGTTCGCTTAATGGCTTAGGGGGCGATAAAAGACTTAAAGAAGGAAGTGCGAATTCGCCGTCCGTAATGATATCGAGCATTGGTTGACGCTCAATAGTCTCTCTCTTACTGGTTTTAACGCTTTTCTTTTCTTTATCAATAATTGGGATTGTGCGTTTTTCTTTTTCTTCGCTCCTTTTTAGCGGAGGATCTTTTCGGGAAACAGACACAGATTTTCCGGCATTTTTATTTTTCGCAGGTTTTTCGCTTGCCCGTTTCATTGACTGCTTAAGATAAAGAATGACACCGACAATTTTTGCAACAAAGGTAAACAGCGTCCATTTAAGGCCATAAAGCATATTACCCCACTCGTCGCGTGTTAATCCGGCCGTATAATAGAAACATATGGTCGTAACGACAGCAAAAGTGATGCCAATAATGAGGGCGTAGAAACTGATACCCGTCCATGCGATGAAGCTCGCAATATAATCGAGCAAGACTTGACCTAATACGCCACCCAAGCCAATTTCCATGAGCATCCAGCTCTCAAATGGTGGTATCGTCGCAAAGGTAAGAGCTGCTGACATAGCAAGAAGTGGTAGCATCAATAAATGTATGAAAATAAACGGAAGTCCTTTAAGCGTAATAATACGCCATCCCCAAGTTAATAATGGAAGCACTAGGATATATGAAGCAAGACCAAGAGTTTGAATGAATATGTCAGCTCCATGTGAGCCGATTTGCCCAAGCCAATTGGTTGCCTCGCCTTCAACAACGTTATTCCAGCTTGGGTCGTTGATATCATAACTGATAAAGGAAGCCATAAAGCCTGCAAATATTATTATAAGAGCGCTTCCCCAAAACCGAATTAATAATTTGCGCAGAAACTCACTTACCGATGCTGGTAAAAGTGATTTTTTCGCGTTTTTCTTTATTGAATTTCGTCTGCCAGCCAATGATCTTCCCTGATGTCGACATATTCTTATTTCTTTATTAGTGTAGCATTATGCCACAGAACAAGGCAAATATATGGCCTAATCCGCTGTAAATATAGGAAAAAATCAATTTTTTTACATAATAATGATGTCATGACGTCATTTATGGTCATTATTATGATTTTATCATACTCCGTAGTATTTTAGGAGGATGTGAATTTGTAATCATTTCTCCGAATATATTTGCGAAGACTTAACGCAACTTTTATAATAACTTTGATTATTGTAAGGATGCGATTTTGAAGAAAAATAAAACAAGTCAAACAGAGATCATTATTTCTGGCGCCGGTGTGGTTGGTATGACGTTGGCTTTTTCATTAGCCGAACATGGTATTAAAACAACCATAATCGATAGTCTTGATATCGAGGCTTCATTAGGAGATGAATTTGACGGGCGTTCTTACGCCATTTCTTATGCACCATATGTAATGTTAAAAACGTTAGGGTTATGGGACAAAATTGGCCATAGTGCCCAGCCGATTAACGAAATTCATGTTACTGACGGTGATTGTCCCGCATTCTTACATTTTGATGAACAGGAATTAGGGGATGGCCCACTTGGACAAATGGTTGAAGTAAGGCACATAAGAGCGGGCCTTTATGGTGCCATTGAAAATCATAAAAACATTAATCTGATAATGCCTAATAAAATCATCAAAACAGAAAATTTAGACGGTAGCGTCACTGTAACGCTTGAAGGCGGTGAAGAAATTAATTCTAATTTGCTTATTGCGGCCGAGGGGCGCGGCTCACATTTAAGACAGCATTATGAAATTAATATCCGTGAATGGGAATATAAACAAACGGGCATTGTTACTACCGTTGAACATGAACTCCCGCATCAAGGGATTGCACATGAAAAATTTTATCCTAGTGGGCCGTTTGCAATTTTACCTCTTCAAGATAATCGATCCTCTATTGTTTGGTGTGAGCCGCCTGAGCGTGCAAAAACAATAATGAGTTTAAATGAAGCCGGTTTTAATGCAGAGCTTAAGAAAAAGTTTGGTGATTTCTTGGGTGACGTTAAGTCGTTAGGCTTGAGATGGTCCTACCCTTTATCAATGCAGCTGGCGGATAATTATACGGCGGATCGTTTTTGTTTAATTGGTGATGCAGTGCACGGTATTCATCCAATTGCAGGACAAGGCTTCAATTTAGGGTTGCGGGATATCTCAGCCTTAACGGAAGTACTGGTGGATGCAAAAAGAATTGGCGCCGATTTAGGGTCCGAATTGGTTCTTGAACGTTATGTCCATTGGCGTCGCACAGATAATAATATACTTGCATTAGGCATGGACGGTTTAACACGATTATTCTCAAATGATAATCCTATCGTAACATTCGGGCGAAGATTAGGAATAGCCGCCGTTGAAGAGATGCCGGCAATGAAGCAATTCTTTATGAAGCACGCACGTGGAACTGTTGGAAAGTTGCCTAAATTATTAAAAGGTGAAGCCCTTTAAAGTGTCGCTTCCTTGTTTTGGTCAGCTTTATGTACTAAGCTTTTCTAATGTTGAAGCTTAAATCGTTTATATTCATTCTTTTCTTAAGTATTTGCTCTATTTCTTATGCTCAAGAACCTTCACAGTGTATTGAATATTATAAACTGGATAAAACCTATACCAGTATTGTTTGGTATGCGGATAGAATGAGATATTCAAGAACCATCGGCCGCTTTGCCGATTTTGAGGGAACAATTGAATTAAATAATTGCGAAATTAATAAAAGCAAAATTGATATATTGATTGATACCAATAGCATTGCAAGCGGTAGCGATGAAATCGATCGTCAGTTAAAAAGCATAACATTTTTTGACGTTGAAAATCACCCAGAAGCTAGGTTTCAAAGCACAAACATTAATTTGGTTGAAAAAGATAATGCAGAAGTTACGGGAAATTTCACCATGCTTGGAAAAACCAGAGAGATTTCATTAAAAGTGCGCTTTAATAAAAAAGCCATTGACCCTCTCGTTAATTTAATGCGCACAGGTTATTCAATTAGAACCAATGTGAAACGCTCAAAATGGGGAATGGATAAATTGTTAGCATTCGTTTCAGATGATATTAGTATTGTCATAGAAGCCGAGGCACTTAAAGTAAACTAATCTAATTCTCTTGCCTCATCGATCAACATTATTGGAATACCGTCACGAACGGGGAAAGCAAGCTTGGCTTTTTTGCTAATTAATTCGCCGGCCTTTTCATCATAAACCAAACTTTCTTTGGTTACAGGGCACGCTAATACTTCCAAAAGACTTGGATCTAATTTGCCATAATTAACTTTTTGCTCTTCGGACATTTGGTATTACCTTGAATAATAAATTAGTCTTAATGAATATGCTGATCGGATGATATACCATCTTGTGGCAACTTAAAATCCATTATTTTCATCATTAGAGAGACTCTATCTTTCAACGCCCCACACTCTAACAATAATTGTTTTTCAGCGGCATCAAATGGACACACCATCGCGAGTGAATTGATGAGCTCTTCGTCTGCTAAATCTTCAAATGCATTCAAATCGATTTTTATATCCATCGCGTTTAAATATTGCTTTAAAGCCGAAAAAAAACTGTCCGTGGTTTTTATTTGCCCAATATCTGGTTCGGCGGCATCTTGGATAAATTCTGAATAGTCAGCTTTAATTTGACGGTAAGGCGTTGTGGTTGCTATTTCTTCAGTTATTCTGAAACGTCTTAGTCCGGTTAAGATGATAAAATACTGACCATTTGCGGTTTCTTCAAAATTTGAAATTAAACCGACACAACCAATATTATATAAATCTGGGTCTTTATTTGCAGTACCGAAGTTATCGTTATTTTCAATGGTTGAAGATATGGCCATTTTCGAAGGTTGTATCATGCCGATGACCCCTTCATTTTTACGGGCATCTTCGATCATTTTTTTATAACGAGGCTCAAAAATATTAAGCGGTAAATGTCCGCGTGGTAATAAAATGGCCCCCGTTAGTGGGAAGATAGGAAGCGTTATCGGTAAGTCATTCATGTTTTTTGGCCTTAAGCTTTATGAAAATAATATACTTGATAACTTTCTACGTGCCGCCACCGTAAAAGGATCCATTGGCCCGGCCATTTCAAAAAATTTAAGTAGTTGTGTTCGTGCCCCATCTTCCTGCCAAGAACGGTCTGCTGCTATAATATAGAGCAATTGATCAGCTGCGTCTTCTTGAGAGCCGATTGCCCATAAGGCCAAAGATAAATCAAACCTTGATTGATGATCGTCGGGGTTTTTCTCAATAGCTTTTTTAAGAGCGTCTAAATCACCAATATCGTCAAGTTGTTTCGCTGTTTCCAATGTGGCTATGGCGGCGGAGATCAAGGGGTCATTTTTATCTGCTGCACCAGAAAGAACTTGTTCTGCATTTTCAAGATCGTTTAGTTTTATTAAAACGTTTGCGAGCCCGGCAGTTGCTTTTAAATTTGTTTCATCAAGTTGCATTGCTTGTGAATAGGCACCGCCTGCTTCTTGGTATTGTTCTTGGCTGAATGCGTTTTCTGCAAATTCAAGAATTTGATCTATTTCGGATGGTCCCATTTCGGGGGCTATTTTTCCGATAAACTCTCGAATTTCAGTTTCAGTTTTTACGCCGGCAAAAGCATCCACGGGCCTGCCATCAACAAAGGCAACGACGGTTGGAACCGAACGGATTTGCATTTGTGCAGCAAGTTCTTGAACTTCGTCAATATTGACTTTAGCCATAATGACTGAACCATTTGCCTCCGTAACCACTTTTTCAAGAAGCGGAATTAGTGTTTTGCAAGGCTCGCACCAAGGCGCCCAAAAATCCACCAATACGGGGACTTGCATTGATCTTTCGATCACATCAGAAACAAAATTTGTCATGTCTGCGTCAAAAATATTTACCGCAGCGTTACTAGGGGTATTTTCCATTTTTAAAACTCTTTAAAGTGTATCAAAATCTATGATAATCGGATCAAAGCCAAAATGCTTGATAAATTTCAACAAATCTTCGCGGTGTATAGTGGTTGTCGCTTCATTATGTAAAGGGTGATAGTTTAAATATACATTTTCCATCATGCCTTTATCCAACACAACGATCAATTCTTTATGCTCAACATTAATTAATGAAAAGGGTGTTACAGACCCCGGTTTGATTCCGAGCATATCAATCATTCGTTCAGGAGACGCAAAACTAAGTCGCCCGACATTTAATTTTCCCGACGTAAAAAGTGCCTTCATCTCTAATCTTCTATCTTCACTGAGCACGGCGAGGATAAAGTTGTTTTTCTTATCTTTAAGAAATAGGCTTTTACAATGTCCGCCTTTAATTTCCCCACGTAATTTCTGAGACTCTTCAACGGTATATAGCGGCGCATGGCGACAAGTGGTGGTTTTAATCCCTAACT
>NZ_CBFIEP010000171.1:0-12885 GCF_965661635.1 Pseudemcibacter sp.
ATATGCAAAGCCCGAAAGTACCCGCCGTTCATATGAATACGCGCCATATTGTTACAACCAAAGGATGGTTTGGTGGTGGCGCCGATTTAAATGCACCCATTCCTAATCATTTTGACACTAAAGATTTCCACGCCGCTCTTAAAAAAGCGTGCGATCAACATAATGATGACTATTATGACAAATATAAAAAGTGGTGTGACGAATATTTCTATGTCCCGCACCGCAATCGTGCCCGCGGCGAAGGCGGCATATTCTATGACCAATTAAACACAGGCAGTTGGGATGCTGACTTTGCCTTTACGCAGGACGTTGGCCGCACTTTTCTTGATATATACCTTAAACTGGTTCGCCGCCATATGAATAATGACTGGACATTCGAAGAACGCGAAGAATTATTATATTATAGAGGGTTATACGCTGAATTTAACCTTGTCTACGACCGTGGTACCGCATTCGGCCTTAAAACAGGTGGAAATGTGGATGCCATATTAATGTCCCTTCCCCCAGAAGCAAAATGG
Organism: Pseudemcibacter sp.; assembly: GCF_965661635.1. Taxonomy (NCBI): domain Bacteria; kingdom Pseudomonadati; phylum Pseudomonadota; class Alphaproteobacteria; order Emcibacterales; family Emcibacteraceae; genus Pseudemcibacter; species Pseudemcibacter sp. The sequence continues at coordinate 519 of NZ_CBFIEP010000171.1, forward strand.
CGCTAAGGAAAAGCCATGAGCTGGTCCGATTTTGAAGAACATATCACCCGTGAAATTCAAAACTTAGGCGGCCGTTATGTCTGGACGGACGTCATTCTTCAAGGAAATTATCATATCCAAAAAAATATCCAATCGGGCAATTATCGATTACTAGACGGCAATCGAAAAAGGTTAAAACTTGGATCGTATGATGAATGTCTTACTGAACTTTCTGATTTAAACCCAACGTTCGAACATGACCATTTGGTTTTGCTTATTCATGGTCTTGGCCGCCATGCGGGCATAATGGATAAACCGAAGCTGGCTTTAAGGAAATCTGGGTTTTCAGCGCATTCTTTGAATTATGCCACTCTCCTTGAAGGGGTGGACGATCAAGCAACTCATTTCACACATTTGCTTGAAAACTTAAAAGGGATAAAAAGAGTTTCTTTTGTCACCCATAGTCTCGGTGGATTGGTTGCGCGTGAAATTTTAAGCCGTAACACCCATTGGAATGATGTCGTCGCAGACCGAATTGTCATGATGGGCACACCGAACCAGGGCGCCCAAATCGCTGAATTTTTAAGCCGTATGAAAAGTTATAAATTCATCACTGGCCAAAGTGGTCAAGATGTCCGTCCTGACCAAAAACTCGCAACATTACCAGAGCCAACCATTCCAACATTGATCATTGCTGGCGGTATCGGCAATGACATTGGTTTTAATCCATTGCTTACGGGCGATAATGACGGTGTTGTCACGGTTGAAGAAACACGGCTTAACGGTTATCACCAATTCAAACAAGTCAAAGTCATCCACACAACTATTATGGACCATCATGAAAGCATAAAAGCAATGCTGGAATTCATAAGTAAATAATCAATGGTGAGTAACGGTAAAATCCGCATCAATCCAAACTTGCTCACGGCGTTTAAGCTCAGCACCCATTTCTGGGCCTGCTTTCCAACCTTCCGCCATTAAGTCTTTCCCCGTATAAGGTAGTACTGGAACATTATAATCATTGATATAAAGAAAAGTTTTTTCATCCAAACTCCCAAAGCGAATAAGGTTATGAATAACCACATCTTTGCCGTATTGATAAATGACCCGGCGCAGGGTTTTTGATCTTAAATCATGCTTATGATAATCGTCGGCAAAACGGAATAGCTGATCACGCTGATTATTTGATAATCTAAGGTGTGATGACATCTCTTTTATTTTGTTTTCATCGCGCGGCAAGAGCATACTTAGCCGACCCAACGGATTTCTCAAACCGAGTTTCTTTTCTCTTTTAACATATTTCAAAAATTTACCGTAATTTTCATGGTGCGGCAATATTTCATCAAGTAGCCCTACGGCTGAAAGAATAGGTAACGCCTGAATTGCCCGCTTGGACAGAATGATCTTTTGAAATTCCTGCCAAATACGTTCGCCCGATAGATCACGGATCATTGATTTAAGCTCAACACTCGCCAATAACCCCTCTTCATCAACGCCACCCACTTCAAATTCTGAAGAAAATCTGAAAAGTCTTAAAATCCGAAGTGCATCTTCTTTAATCCGTTCTTTCGCATTGCCAATAAAACGTATTTTCGCTTTCTTTAAATCTTCAAACCCACCAAGCGGGTCATAAACGGTACCATCTAAGTCTAAATAAAAAGCATTAATGGTAAAATCACGTCGCTTCGCATCTTCCGCCCAATCATCCGTAAATTCTACATCCGCATGGCGGCCATCTGTAGCGACATCACGGCGAAGCGTTGTAATTTCAAAATGTTTCTTATCAATTACGGCCGTAACTGTTCCATAATCAATCCCCGTTGGAATAACTTTAATCCCGGCGGTTTCTAATCTTTCGATATTTTGTTGTGGGGTAAGTTCCGAGGCAATATCAATATCACCTATTTTTCTTTTCTTTTTCCAGAAAATATTGTGAAGTGCGTCACGAACTGCACCACCAACAATTTTCGCATTGCCCCCATCGGCAACTAATGCATTCATTACTTCACGTAGGGCTGGCTCTTTAAGCCATTTTTCCGTACCAATATTAAGCGGCGCGTTGTTCATATTTATTCACCAGGTTTGCAAAGCGCACCAGCATTGCCGCTGTCGCACCCCAAATTTTATATTGATCATGAGGGAAAACATAATATTTCCGTTTTGCACCCTTCCACATAACACTTTCTATTTTATGGTTACTTTCATCTAAAATGAAATCGAGCGGCACTTCAAAGACATCTTCCACTTCGCTTTGCTGCGGGATAATTTCAAAATCAGGATCCACGAAACCGACAACGGGCGACACATTATAACCAGTGACTGTTTCATAATCTTCTAGTGCACCAACAACTTCCACATTTTCTGGCGGCAAGTTTATTTCTTCATGCGCTTCTCGAAGTGCCGTTGCCATGGCATGGTCGTCCATTTCCTCACTTCGTCCCCCTGGAAAGCTAACCTGTCCGCTATGGCTGCTTAAATTCGATGATCTTTTCGTTAACAATATCGAAAGGTCTTCTCCTCGCTCAACGATCGGGATAAGAACGGCCGAAACTTTAAGCGGTAATTCATGTGAAATATATCGGTCCCTAGGATTAAGTTTAGGACGATAAAGCGAGGTATCACCTGTATCTGGTCTAATCCATGCCCGCGCTTCAGCGGGGGTCAATGCACGGCGCATAATCGGGTCATGCTTTTCTAAAAGTCTCGTAATTGTGCGTCTCATTAATATTATTCCACTTTACCAATTGGGAAAAATTCATTTCCACTGGTTATTCCGTATTGACCATCTCTTTCAATGGCTTTCTCAGCCAATTGATAATAAACACTGCGACTTAATAAGGCATCCAATCGATCCCTTACCCTGACATAAGGTGATGGCTCACCAGTTTTTTCATTTACCGTTACGTAAATTGGATGTTCTTCATCAACCTTTACATAATCGTCTAAATTTGTTCTGAAATAAATATGGTCATCTTCAAGCACCATTTCAATAGCAACAAAAGGCGCATCATCAACTTTGATGCCCACTTTTTCAACGGGCGTTACTAAAAAATACTGATCATCATCACGCCTAAGGATAGTTGAAAATAATTTTACCATTCGTTCTCGGGTAATAGGCGTGCCCATATAATCCCAACTACCATCGCGGCGAATACGCATATCGATATCACCACAAAAATCCGGGTTCCATAAATGCATAGGTGGAAGTTGATTACCGCCAGTTGCCTTCTCAGCTTTAAGGGCAAAAAGCTCTGGTCTAAATCCCGAATTATTTGTTTTATGGTCAGTGCATTTTGTCATATGGGTTTTCTAAAAGTTATATATGAAACCCATATTACACTTTAAAGACAGTTTTTTGAAGTATAATCCTTTTGAATCAATCCTTTGACTTTATCAAAAGCCCCTTCAACCAATTCTTTTGCAAGAATTCGGTGCTCTTCATCCTGTCCCGCCATTGATATATTCACGGCTAATTCCCGGGAAAACCCAACACGCTTATAATAGGCTTCATCACCAACAAGTATAACACGATTATGGCCCAGAGTTTTTGCCTGCTTAAGTCCATGCTTCATTAAAGCGATGCCATACCCTAACCCCTGAAGTTCGGGTTTAATGGCAATGGGGCCTAGTAATAAAGCCGGATTCTCTTTTATTTTTATTGGCCAAAACCTTAAGGTCGCAATAATCTCACCCTTATCGCGAATGATAAAAGATAAATCGGAAAGTGGTTCAATACCATCACGAAGAGCATAAGCCGCTTTCGAAAAACGATCTTCACCAAAAGCAAGATCAAGTAGAGTTTCAACGTCTTTTAAGTCTTCGTTGTTTTGTAGTTCTATCTCTTTTTTCAATTCTAATTCTGGCACTTTTTTAATTCCGCTCATTAAAAGTGAACAGCAGATAACATACAAAAACCACTATTTCCAGAAAAATATTTTGTTTAAGGATTATTTAACCACATATTATTTGGTAAAAGTAACAATTACCGAATTAATTAGAAGAAAAACATTAATCGCGCGCTGAATGTGTCAACAACATCCGTCTTAATATCTTGCGCATTCTTGATGATCGAATGACCATAAGTGCCAATTAATCTTAAATGATCATTTAAAAACCACACCGAAGAAAAAATCATAGATTTTTGTTTCCTACCAAACGTCTCATGGGTAAAATCGGCCACATCATATCGCGCTGCAACACGAATTTCTCCGATACCCCCGCTGCCAACCGGGCTATCAACATCAACATTATTATAACGCCCGTCACTTCCGTCAACGGTCCTAGATTCACCCGTTAGAAAATATCCCAATTCGATATATGCACCTTCGTATTTCGGGTTTCTTGATGTCAACGTTTCCTGGTTGCTTAGAATATTGCTTATTTGTGCATATTCAGTTTGAATACCGAAATCACCATAAATAGCTGCAAATTCACCACCAATAAAGTTTTCTCTGGTAATATTGAATTCTTCTGATGTTAATGGCCTAAGGTCACCTTGGCGACTAATCGGACGCGTCCGATAATTAAAATCATAAGGTTTACCATTTTCATTGCGTGTAAAAAATGATGTCCCAAAATGAAGCGCCAATCCATTATCAAGATGAGGGCTATAATTAAGCCTTCCTGTGATCATATGATTTTCATCAAGTGACAAATCGGTTTCATATATGTCTTCATAATAATAACCACCGGTCACGGACCAATCTTTGCCATAACGGGCTGCGGCCACCCCTACTCTTTGGTTTGCTCTAATGGCATTTACAAAAGCAAAACGTTCCGTAAAATTATGGTTTTGCGGCGGCGTCATACGGTCAAGGGTCGTAAATGTTCTAATCTGACCCGCACTAATTCTGGTTTTTCCTGAATCATATTCTAAAAATGCTAATCTAACGGTTGCTTCATTATCTCTAAACCGCGTCACCAATCTATAGCTTATATCGAGAAAAATATTGCCGCGAATGCCTAACTCTTGGTGTCGATTTGCAATCGCGTCTACTTTTTCTTCTGGTCTTTCAATTCCAAGACCATCTTTATAGGTTATATTACCATAATCGTAAGTTAACCGGCCGGATAATCTAAATGAAAAACGACCATCACGGCTCTCAAACCTTGGCCCCGCGTTCCAAGTATAAATAGGCTTTTCTTTTTCCTCTTCAACTTCGGCATTATTTTGTGCTTCGGAATTATTTAATGATTGGTCATCATTAGACGTTTTCAAATCATCAATCTGCTGCTGGAGCAATAATAGATCATTACTTACCATATCATCCGCTTCTTGAGAAATTGCAGCATTAGATAATAGAATTCCCCCTATTATAAAAGAACAACTATGTTTTAAAAAATCATAAGACACGGACTAATATTCATTATTAAAAATCAAGTAAGAATTTGCACCCGCTCGAAATTAATCATATTAGCGTTTTCGTCAAGAAGTAGTTTTATAAACTAGTCAAATTTTCTCTTTTTCTTTCTTAAAAATCTTATCTATTGATAAATTAGCCGTAAAATTAGTTAATGAATTAAATAAATTATAACTAATCCATAATTAAGCAACAAAAATTAACGCTTTTTAAACTAATGAGGCATAATCTTGACAATATAGATTTCCTCTCCCCCCAGACTTGGGCGACCTTAAGAAAAGGTCGCCTTTTTTTTGACTAAATTGCAAAGCATTATAATAGATGTATTTGAAATACTTGCTTGATAAAATTGTCATTAAAAGATAAAAATTATTATTATTATTTTTAAAGTTATAAAAAAATCTTAATCTGAGGACAATAAGGGTAAAATGAAAATTCTAAGACAAAAAAAAAACTTTTTGTTTATAACATTTATGATGACGATTACATATTCATCTCCCTCATTTGCGCAAACGACTAACGGGGAAGAAAATGAGGCGAATGAAGAATTTAATCCTCAAACCATTGAAGACGATTATGTTTCTGTCCCTTTATTAGAAAATGATACATTTACATTGATCACAGGTTTTGATTATTCAAGCGGAAGATTTAATTTACCTACCAGTACTAACATTAGTTATGTACCTTACGCCGTTAAATATGAAACCGGCGACTGGACATTTAGAGCAAGCAGCGGCTATATCAGTTTTGCTGGCCCCCGAAACGTTATCACAGATGATAATGGTGCACCTCTCCTTACGGATATTGACCTTACCCACGAAGAAGCCAGAAGAAGCAGACGAAAAAGTGGTTTTGGAGATGTTTATTTAAGTGCCACTTATGCCCTTGAAAATCCTTATATGGACGATTTCTTTATAGATTTAACTGGACAAATTAAAATTCCAACAGCGGATGAAAATAAAGGACTTGGAACTGGACAAGTCGATTATACTGCTCGACTTGATGCTGCATATTTATTTGGAAACTTTATGCCATTTGGTACTCTTGGGTACCGCTTTGTTGGTGAAACACCAAGGTTTGATCTACAAAATAGCTTCTTTGCGTCAATCGGATTGGCCTATTATCTTACTTTTGATACGAGTATCGGTGTTTCATATGACTACCGCGAAAGCGCAACACCAGGATTTAACAGCCCGAAAGAAATATTTTCTTACGTTGATGTGCAGCTAGATGATCATTGGGGTATTAATTTTTACGGTGTTGTTGGTCTTAATAATGTGACCACAGATTATGGTTTAGGCACTCAGTTACGCTATAAATTTTAATTTAGCGGTATACACTGCATTTCTTGGTCAAGTTTCATTAGATTACTCATCGCAGCGTATGTTCTTTTTTTAACAAATTCAAGACCGCCCATACTTTGCATCCATTCAGAATGATCAAGCGCAAAATGCATAGGAATAATGTGTGTCGCATTAAAAATCGAATTTATATATTGAACCCGCTCAGATGTGCTCATGTACCAAAAAGGCAAAATTAAATAATCAACTTTAATTTTTTCGTTTATTTTTTGCTCACCATACATATCCCCAACATGCATGATGGTTTTTCCTGCTACCGTAACAGCTATTCCAAGATTATCAGGACGTCCTTCCCCATGACTAATACCATATAGTTTTATGGGAAAAGGCATGTTTTCTATTTCTAAACTTTCGCCAATTGGAATGTTAAAGCTTTTAATTCGTGTCTCAGCATTTTTAACAGTTCCACCGGCAATCATTAACTGTTTTGATTGCTCCGTTATAATGGCAATAGAATCATCATTATTTTGCATATGTCTTACCATTGCTTTGCCCGTCATGTGATCCCCATGATAATGACTGGCAAAAATAACTTTTACATTTGCAAATAAATCCTCTGCATTTTCCATTTTTTCATTGGTGAGATCACTGGCTTGTTCAAATCCATCAAGTCCATCACGATATAATGCATCCAGTAAAACGCCATTTTTACCGTCTGTGGCATAAAACCCCGCATTTGCGATATGACAAAGCTTTGCCCCTTCTGCATTTGCCGTTATAGCAAAGCAATTGATGGCCAATAGAATTATAAAACTTCTCATATAAAAAACCTTAAAAAGATATATGGAGTAAAGTTAAACATAAAAACAAACAGCTTAAATTGCCCATCATCTTATAATGAACGAAGTTAAACTCTTCGATTGTTAAATCGAAAAATAATTTATGCATACGGTAGGTAAAATCTTTAGCGAGTAAAAGCATCACCCCCCCAAAACACCAAAAGTCCCCAATTTATTAATGTACACCAACCCAAGAATACTAATAATTGATCATTACTCATTATTCATCTCCTTAATTAAAAAAGGGACAGCCACATGACTATCCCTTTGTTGATTTGATATTAAATCGGCTCACCTGGTGGAATTGGTGCAAGGTCCGATTGTTTCGGCATATAATCGCCTACCAAAACCTCGCCTATGCGGCGGGCTTGTTGTTGAGAAAATGCCTTATCTTCGCGGGTCAGTTCATCAGTGGCAATCCGGTCTTCTAATATCACTTTAAGACCGTTTAAATGTGATGCGGTCATTGCTTGTGCGGCTGGTGATGCGTCCGAATTACCCGCCGTCATCATCATATAATGAACAAACACATGACCTACGCGGCGATGAACCGCCGCTTTCAAGGGATCGTCATTAAGCGGCGCAAGAACTGTTTTACTTGCCACCTTAACGATATAACGATCTAGGCTGATATATTGGTTATCACGCACGTTATGATCATTGATCCGCGCAAGACGTTCTTTATTAAACAACAACCCCAGTGTATGATTTGCATGCGCCTCTACCATACCCAGCGCATCAAAGCTTGCACCCGTATCACGTGGGAAGCTCTCATTGGTCAAACGATACCCAAATGCTTTTGGTGGGATAAGGTCTAATATATGCTTTGGTAGCGTTAAATAATCGGCGCTCAAGGCTTGAAGCACTATATCTGTTGCTGCATCCTGACGTTCCCGGCTGACGATGCTATGACGCGGTACAAGGCTTTCACCTTTCAACTCATAACCATAAATCATACCGCCGATTGATTTTGACGTGGCATTTATCTGAAAACGCGGCAGGTAATAAAGCGGCACCAACGTTTCTTCGAGCTGTGAAAGCGGTGTTCCATCCGGAATATTATCAATCCCGAATTTTGAAAGCGCAACACGGCGAACCTCATACATATCCTTGGTATTTTGAAGCACATCATCACCAAAATCCCAAAGATGGCTATCCGCATGCAGACTTGCAGCGCCGCGACTATCGGGGCCATCGGCTACAAATTTATGACCGCTGGCATATGCTTCTTCCATGATATTCTTAAGTCCTGCCGCTTCTGCGTCTTCATCTTCATATTGGCGGTATCCCCAATTAACGGCGATTTTATTCCATTCACCGATCTTTTCACGGTATGGATTTACGATATCAACATTACCATCACCGTCCATTTTAATTTGCGGATGCGGATAATCCATCACATCATCATCACCAAACAGGCTGGCGATATAATTATGTGCAAACCCTAATGTATGGCCAACTTCATGTGCTCCTAATTGGCGGGTACGCGCAACAACAAGTTCCAAACTTTTATCAAGGCTGCCGCCGTCCTTATATGGGCCAGTGACCGCATTAGCGATCATGAAGTCCTGACGAGAGCGTAGTGAACCAAGCGTAACATGCCCTTTAATGATTTCACCTGTGCGAGGATCACGAACGCTTGCGCCATATGACCAACCACGTGTTGAACGATGAACCCAGTTCACAACATTATATCGCACATCATCCGGGTCCATCCCTTCCGGCATAATTTCAGCACGAAAGGCATTTTTAAAGCCAGCCGCTTCAAATGCCTCATTCCACCACTGAACACCATCCCGAAGGGCATTTCGGATCAATTCCGGTGCACCACTATCAATGTAATATACAATCGGCTCAACGGCTTCGCTCACTGCGGCATTTGGATCTTTTTTCACCAAACGATGGCGGCTGATATAATGCTGTTCAATTGGTTCTGTAATTTCCGTTCCATAATCAACTACTGATGTCTTGTTAAAGCTCATCGCAGGGTGGAAACGGCGCGGCTTATAGTTATCATCCGGTAATTCAACAAACGATATACGCTGCTTTAATGTGATGATATTGGGATTTGCCGCAACTGAGCGAACAAAATTACCCGGGTTATTTCCTTTAAAGGTTACAACCGATTGTAATTCAGTGTTTTTTGGAAATGATTTCACAAATTCAAAATCGACAAAACTACGATCTTTATCTAGTGAAAAATCGCCCTGCCCTGTGCGTTTTATTTTTGCTGCACTTCTGTGTTGATCATCAATCATCATTTCACTGATATCAATGAGTGAACCATCATCATCGCTCGCAACAACATCAAAAGAAAATACAATCGATGGCGCAAAGGCATTCACCGCTGCCATGCGTTCCCGCGGGTTATCACTTGTTGCTGTGTAACGGGTGTTTTTCTGATGAAGGAAGACACGCTTACCAACCCGATCAAAATAAACGAGCTTAGTGCCACCTAACTGCCCACGGTCGAGTGCCACATCGTTTGATCCAAGCGCACCTGGAAGGCTCACTTTATAGATGAAGTCTTCTTTGACACGGTCAACTTCAAGATAGACTTTACCATTTTCATGATCGGCATAAACAGTATAGAAACCTTCTCGTTTTTCCATGTCTTTCGTAAAATCAGAAATACTCGCTGCATAAGCAGTGAATGAAAAACAGAATAGTACTAAAGCTGTAGCGAATTGGCGCAACATTTTCTTCCCCTTATATGTGAAATTAATGGAAAGAGCTTAAGCCCTCTGACTGCTAAGTTCAAGTGGCTATAGAATTGAATAAAAAAATATTTTGAATTTCGAAAATTTTGTTTCAAAAAACATAACGTTTACAAGCCATTGAAATTTTTAAATAAAATAACATGATATTTTAATTAAATGTGATTTTTTCTTTAAATAACCTGTAAGAAATAATGAGTTAGTCTTGATCATGTAGTTGATAACGACAGTAGTGAATGGCAACATTCATTGTTTTTGAATACTCTCCAATACAACTTTTATCCCGGTTGTTACTTACATTCAAAAATCTACTGAATAACTGCGATGGAAACCCATTTCCTTTAAATCCGCATGCGCGGGTGATGAATTGTTATAATACCCATATTATAACGCTCATCACCCCGCCTCGGATCATATTCTTAATTGCTATAAAACTCATTCCTTGATACCATCCTGAAAATTTTCAAATAGGATCATATCAATGAAATACGGTTTCCCACTACTTGCGTTAATTGCCCTTTCGGCCTGTTCCAATGAACAAGAAGTGGATAGTGGAAAACCCGCTGATCATGCCGATTATGTGGTCATTGGTAAATCCGTTAACACTCGCCAAGAATGGTCTGGCGAGCAAAAAATGCTAAACACCGTCTTTTTTGCAGAAATTTTCCAAACAAAAGACGCCATTGCCGCAGGCGGAACCGTCATGAACGGTGTCTTAACGGGACCCGGCAAAGCCAATGCTGGTCTCCCTTTTGATATGGGTGAAGCAAGATACCTGACGGGCGGCAGAACAGAAACCATTGAACAGTTAGATACCATTTTCCCTGACGCCACTTATTATTTTTCATTTGATACCCCTGATGGGGGCATTGATAACATGCCCGCAACCTTTACACGCGACGGCGATGAAAGTCTAAACCCCGGCCCGATTAGCTTAACTCTAAGCCAAGGTGGCAAAATTGCTGACCCCGCGGCCATTGACCCTGACCAGGATCTGCTTGTCACTTGGTCCCCCTTCATAAAGGGTGAAGCAGACGATGACAAAATAATCGACGATATGATCTATGCCATGTTCGGCAACTGTATGGGCCAAGAAACGGTTCATAGCGGTCATGCCTTTGATGAAGGATCACTTACGTACCGCGCAAGCAACTTTACAATTTCCGCCTCTGCACTCAATCCAGGACAAAGTCATATGCTCGAAGTTGAGCATTCCAATATGGAAACCGATATTTATCAAGATATTGAAATCATTGTGACCTATGCCGCCTCAACTTTCCTTGATTTACAAATGACAGGCGAAAACACCACAAACCCAGAATGCCCCGTTATCCCTATGGCCTTTGACGGCGGCGCCAACGACCGCATCCGTGGTGGGCAGTAGTAATAAAAGTAAATCTGTGATACTATTCCCTCAAACATAAAGGGGGAAATTATGCGTTATTTATTATCTTTTTTCATTATTATTTTAAGTACTAACTTAGCATTTAGTACAGAAGATCAAATTACAATCGGCACTAAACATAAAATATATTCTGAAACGTTAAACGAAGAACGTGAAATATGGATATATTTACCACCCAATCATAACCCGAATGGTAACTATCCCGTTATGTATGTGCTTGATGGTGATAGAAGTTTTACTTATGCCAGCGGATTAGTGAAACAATTTGCTGAAAATGATAAAATGCCTAACATGATTTTAGTGGGTATTTTAAATACGGATCGCAATCGTGATTTAACCCCTACTCATGTTGAAATTGATGAGGATGGTAATCCACAACCTTTCTTAAAAACAACTGGTGGTGGTGATAATTTCTTAAATTTTATGAGAGAAGAATTAGCCCCATTTATTGAAAAAAATTATACATCGTCAAAATTTAGAATATTTGCAGGACATTCCTTTGGTGGATTATTAGCCGTCCACGCCTTTTTAGAACAATCAGACTTTTATAACGCTTTTATCGCTATTGATCTTAGTCTTTGGTGGGATGATGGCATACTGAACAAACACTTAGCCGAAAAAATATCTAAACCAATAAATACAAAGAATACTTTTTACATGTCTTCTGCGAATAATGATGGTGGCAATGGAAATATAATGATAGCTCCACAAGAAGAATTTATGGAAAAGCTGTTAAAATGGGATACAGATACCCTAAATATTAAAA